>JABMRZ010000323.1 GCA_013202315.1 Candidatus Tariuqbacter arcticus
CGGCAGAGTTGCGTAAGTAAAAACATCAAAAGTTACCGGGGAAGTTACACTGTTCGTAGCAGCAATATTGATATTAAACGAACCACCGTTAGCCGTAATCTGGATGGGTGGATTCTGAGGGGTGAGGATCAAGGTTATAGTCGATGGTATTTCCGCTTCCAAGCGAATAAGCCAGACATCATATTCACCAGCGCCATAAGAATGGGTATATCCAGCGATAATATAACCGCCGTCCGATGTCTGCTGAACGCTATTGCCTCTATCATAATTGCTTCCGCCGAAGGTTTGCCACCACTCTCTATTTCCTTCCGCATCCGTCTTTATTAAACAAACATCCTCATCACCGGCGCCGTAGGAATTAGTCCTCCCCGCGATGATATATCCCCCGTCGATAGTCTGCTTAACGCTTTCGCCGTAATCCCAACCGCTTCCACCGAAAGTTTGGCTCCACTGTTCATTCCCGCTTGCGTCGGTTTTGATAAGATAGACATCAGAACCACCCGCGCCGAAGGACTCAGTCTCTCCAACAATGATATATCCGCCGTCCGATGTCTGCTGAACGCTGTAGCCGTCATCAGGAAAGCTTCCGCCGAGGGTCTGATACCATGTTTCGTTACCTGAGGCGTCGGTCTTTATCAAGTAGACATCAAAATTAGGCCAATAGAAATAAGTATATCCCGCGATGATATACCCCCCATCCGATGTCTGCTGTACGCTGCGGCCATAATCTAATAAGCTTCCGCCGAAGGTCTGATACCAGGTTTCGTTACCTGAAGCGTCGGTCTTTATCAAGTAGATATCAGAATAACCAGCGCCGTAGGACCAAGTATATCCCGCGATAACATACCCCCCGTCATCAGTCTGCTGAACGCTTTCGCCATAATCAGGACAGCTTCCGCCGAAGGTCTGATACCAAATTTCGTTCCCGGAAGCATCGGTCTTTATCAAGTAGACATCTAAATTACCTGCGCCATAGGAAGAAGTATATCCCGCGATAATATATCCCCCGTCGGAAGTCTGCTGAACGCTTTTGCCCTCATCATCAGAGCTCCCGCCGAAGGTTTGCCACCATTGTTCATTCCCATTCGTATCCGACTTTATCAAATAAACATCATAATTAGGGTAGGAACCAGTACGTCCCGCGATGATATACCCACCGTCGGTAGTCTGCTGAACGCTTTCGCCATAATCAGGAAAGCTTCCGCCGAAGGTTTGGGTCCACAGCGTATCCGGTTGTGAGAAGGCAGTGATTGATAGCAATATTACCGCCGTTAGAATGATTAATGATTTTCTCATGGTATTCTCCTCTGTATGATTTAATTTAAATTTGAAAAATTAAATATGATAATTATTTAAATATAGATAAAAAAGAGGATGGAGTCAAGTTTTCGGATACTTGTCGACATTTCTAATAATCATAACCTCTTGTAAAAGCATTACATCCGCTGATTAATCATTCTGATTGTGGGTTCTTCGCTATATTGTGTGGATAATCCGCTGTACAGCGGATCAGCGAAAATCAGCGGTTCAAAGAATAAATAAATCTATCCATTCCATTTTCCATTTCCCATTCTTCATTCTTCATTCTTCATTCTTCATTTTATTATACTTCAATGATTGACAGACTGTCGTTGCCACAGGTCGATGATGGCGATAGATTTTTGTGATTCTCTATACCTCTTTTTCTCTGAATCCGCTCTTGTTTTACTGATTAAAACTTTGAGAATTGAACTGCCATGACTCTTAATAAGCGCCTTCCATCGAACAAAATAATACAAATACACTTTAGCTGAATTGGGGTCTAAATTATATTTAACTGCAATGCTTTCGCTGCTGAAACACCGTTTGAAAAAAATCTTGAGTTTCGCCCCAAATCCTTTTTCCCATAAAATGTTTCCGATATTGGACGATTTTATGAGCTCTTTTGAAGCGTCTTCAGTCAATCGCCTTTTCAACCACTTTAGAATTTCACAGTTATAATTCTCAGGCTTCATAACATTTAACCAATGTTCACTAATATTGACATCGAGTAGTTCCTTAGCAATAGAAAGACAAGTGTAAACATGGTTGTCGATCTTCCATTCTTCAGCATTTTTATGAATATATTCCCAATCTAATCCTTGCTTGAAGTGATTCAAAATCATCCCAATATCGACTAAATCCCTGATGGTGTATCGTCCGTATCGATGCTTGGTTATATGATAACACACATAAAGTAATGAATCTTCCGGGGATAAAGTCAGCGTTCTCTCGCCGGCTGCGGTTATTTCCAAAGCTCTATCCTTAATATGAGCAAATTCTCTTACCGCTGGAATATAATTAGCTCCCGGAATATAATGAAGCTCAACGGGCAGATCGATACCCTTCGGTAAAAATATCAAGTGCTTATCTCCGAGGATAAATGCAGTATTAGCAGTCGATGGATAATAACCGCATTCCTTAAGACAACTTTCAACGGAATTCAAATCAGCCTTGCTCACAAGTATATCAATGTCACTCATCGGCCTAATTGAAATATCCCTATAAAGCGACTCGCTGAAATAAACGCCCTTTAAAAGAATGAATACGATTTTATTGTCATTTAATACTCGGATAAGATTTGCCGCCTGATTAAACAGAATTGTCCCCCTGGCTGCCGATTGATAGTGTATCTTCTCCAGTCGGTCGCGAATCTCCTGTGGTATATTGAACCTTGACCAATAGGGCGATAGACATTTCCAAACTAAGGGAGATAATCCGCGGAAATCTAAATCATTTATAAACGCCCGCCATTCAACAGCCGATAATTTCTCAAACCTTTCCAAATCGAAATTCTTATGCAGAAACCCTTTTATGCATACGAATTTCAATTCTCCGATATTTTCCGCATAATTATCCATATTCACTCACTTATAGTATGCTGCCTGCAATCTGAATATCTTGGCATATTCGCCATTCATCTCAATCAGTTCTTCGTGAGAACCCTTCTCGATAATCCTCCCCTTTTTCAAGTAATAAATGCAGTCGGTTTGCCGAATAATCTCCAGCCTGTGGCTGATTACTATCCCGGTCCTGTCCTTAAGAAGATAATGGAGATTCTGCATCATTTCGTAGCTGGATTTTAAATCGATCGAGTTTATCGGTTCATCCAGCACTATGATTTGCGCATCACTATACAGCATCCGCGCCAGAGCTACCTTCTGCCATTCGCCCGTGCTAAGTTCCCGGCTGTCATCGAACCAACTGCCTAACACTGTTTCATAGCCAAAACGCAAGCGGCTGATAAAATCGTCGGTTCCCGCCTCCTGCGCCGCTCTTTTTAACCTCTCATCATCAGGCGGATTCTTGCTTTGACCAAACCAAATGTTTTCTCTGGCGGAAAGCTGGTAATTTACATAATCCTGAAAGATGACGCTGATTTCATCCAGCAAATCGGAAATCCTGAAATCCCTCAAATCGGTTCCGTCGATGGTTATGGTGCCCTCAGTCGGATCATATAGACGGCACAACAGCTTTATCAATGTGGTCTTGCCCGATCCATTCTCACCCGCAAATGCGATAACTTCACCCGCGCCAAGCGAAAAGCTGATTTCATCCAATACTTTTTCCCCGTCTGAGGAATATTGAAAAGACACATTATTATAACTAATACCGTTTTTAATCGGGCGGGGGAATTGCTTGGGACTCACAGGCTCATGAACTTTTGGCTTTAAATCGAGAAATTCGAATAAATCCAATAGGAATAAATTGTTTTCATGCACTTCGGCAATATTCCCCAATATCTTCTGTAAAAAACCGTGTCCCCGCTGAAATGCTTGAAAATACATAACCATATCCCCAATCGTCAGCGTACCCGATAAAGTTCTATAAGCTATGAATCCATATGAACCGAAGACTGCCAGCGCCCCGAAAATCTGAGTGAAAGTCTCCCGAAAAGCCCGCTTTTTCGCTAAATCATGCCTCTCTTCACGCAGACGGTTTCGAGCTTTTCGAAATTGAGCGATGAAATACTCCCCCAACTCGAAAAGCCTGATTTCCTTGGCAAACGCATAGAGAGTAAGCATCCAGTTAAAATACAAGGCGCGGCGCTCGGATTTAGTGCTCTTCCGTTCCCATGAATAAAACTTGCCGGAATACTTCATTCTCACTATTATTTCGGGAATTGTAGCGGCTAAAAGCACTATCACTATCGCCCAATGTAAAGAAAATAGCAAACCGGCAATACCGATGATGGAAATTCCATTCTGAAGAATTGATGAAATGTTGTTTAAAATGCGGGAAGGACGATAGGAAGCTTCACGCTGTGCGCGGTGTAGTATATCACGATATTTACTGTCTTCAACATATGCTAAGTCTATTCTCACCGACTTTGTATGAATGAGACTGTAAATGTAGTCTGTTAAATATAATGAATATTTCTGCCTCAATACACCATCAATAATCCCGGTCACCGAATTCGCTAAATATGCTATTCCGGCAATACCTATGAAAAACAAAACCTGCCCTATCGAAGCCAGGACATCAGGAGATGGAATTCCCAAAGTTACCGAATCGATGATCAGCTTATACATATAGAGCTGAACCAGAGGCAGCAACCCACGAATGAAAGCAAAAATACAATATATTATCGCCGAACCTGGCAAGTTCAGTATAATAACTCTCGTGAATCTAACAAAAGGAGAATTCAGCTGTAACCTCCGAGAATTTTAATACTGTTACCAGTATCTCGTTGACTGATTACTATGGTTTGTGAAATTGTGAAAGGTATTTATAGCGAGGGAATGTCCTTGAAACAGGGCAAAGATGATTGATCGATAAACAATCTGAATAGCGGACGAATTTTCCATTGAGCTGAACTATCTTCCAAATAACCGACCGTGTACTTCCCGCAAAGAAGTTGAAGCTTCTTTCCGGTTTTTGTCTGAAGCATTACTATCCGCAAAGCTCTATTTAAAGGTATGATCCTTTTTAACAGCTTGAATTCAGAACATTTATGATAAACCGTCTTGATAAACCGTTTTGAAAATGAACTCTTTAACATTTTCTTAAAGCGCATGAATACAACTTTGGAATTCCCTAAAAATCCTCCATACACAGTGACCCATTTACCGCCTCTTTTAGCTGATACAACCTTCCCAATTATGTTCTTTTCTGTCACCAATTCACTATCAGGTTCAGAACGATTGTCTCCTATTACCAATAGACCTGAAGCGCTTGAGGATTTCACTCGATGCGCAACTTTGCCCGCATTCCCCAAATTTTGAGAAGAGTAGACGACCACATCGCCAATACGCACTTGACCTAACGAGCAGGGCTTTACGCGCAGATAATCAAGATTCCTCAAAGTTGGATACATACTTGTTCCAGTATATATTATCAACTTGTCATCGGCGAGCCCCGGCGATATATTATGTATTCCCTGTTCACACATTGTCAAAATATAAGCGATATTCGCTTTAAATGCGATTTTCTATTAATGTCTATGTCATCCCACTTTGCGATTTCAATAAAATATCTATCTCTTCCCAAAAATTACCCAAAAGCGATAAATGCAGTATGTAAGCGGGTACTTGCTTAGCCATTTCAGCCGCATAATCGAATAATTCCACCTTTTGCTTTCGCTGAATATCCTGATTTTGAAAAAACCAGGCTCTCCGTAATATCTGTTTACAGGATTGATTTATCAAAACTGAAGCCTTCCCGCTTCCTAATGGTGTAATTCCATTCCTTTCAGCCTTCTTCAAAAAGAATATCATTTTAACCGGAATACTGCTTTCCACAGGCCAAGAAAGCTGGGATTCATTCAATATCATATCGCTCCAGGTCGGCAAAGGATGAGCGGCATAGTCTCCAGAACCGCTTTTAAGAATAAAAATTTCATCGTCACAACACACATCCCAGCCCGCCGGCAGCCTGCTGCAGCAAGTCGATTTTCCCGCGCCGCCGGGAGCAGCGAAAACGATTCCCCAACCGCCTCGTTCAACCAATCCGGCATGCATCGGTGAACCGCCCGAATCCAGAATATGCTGATAAAAAAGATACATCGAGCGCCACATTGTATATATATCATCCTGAAATGTATCCCGCCGGTTGACCTTACATATAATATCCCTCGTTCGATAATTAGTGAAAGCAGTCATCAAATCCATATTCAACACTTTCCAATCGTTTTGTGAAAAGTGTCCCTCAACGGTTATGCTTTCTTTAAGTTCATCAAAAAAGTCTTTTACTTCCGACTCGCGGGAACAAAATAGAAAAAGCGGTAATTCTTCATCGTCACACGGCTTGATATTTAGAATCCCAACGAATTTCTCCCATAAACCTTTTACACTTTTCGTGGAACATATCCGCCATCCTAAACCATTCGCAAATTGTAATCGATATCCCATTTCATAATACATATCCCACCATACCTTTTTCAATCAAAGACCGTATAAAACGGTTCAGATGTTCGGCGGCACCTTCAGGCACACTGATACATCGCTGATTGACAATTGCAATGATTTCCTCCTGCGAATGCTTGCCATCAAGTAGTTTCCATATCCAAACACCAGTATGGTTCAAACCGTAAGCAGCCTCGGTTTCAGGGTTATAAAGTATGGCTGCATCCTCAAAATCATCGCGAAAAACGACTGCAGGATTTACTTCTATCTTCTTGAAGTCGATTTGCATAGAAAATGGAAAATGGAAAATGGAAAATGGAAAATTTAGAATGAAAAATGATAATACCACCGGACTGAGGCATTATTTTTATGCTTGGTGGTGCCGCCCCGGCGGAATGAGGGTTCACTTTGAAAATAGGCTGTAGGCTGTGGGCTTTAGTCCATCGACTAACGGTTTCCTTGCTCCCCCCTGTCATTCCCACATGCTTATAGCGGCAATCCATATCCAATTTTCATTATA
>JABMRZ010000028.1 GCA_013202315.1 Candidatus Tariuqbacter arcticus
GTCATTTAATAGTTTCAGTCTAATGAAAAGTCTTTACATTAAAAATAGCGTTTAGGGTCTGGTGGTTAGTAGACTGTCATTCCCGCATGCTTTTAGCGGGATTCCATACCCAATTTTCATTGTAAGGTGTGCCGGGAACCGGCATGAGGGTTTATCTTGAAAATAGGGTTTAGGGGTTTAGGGTTTATATACTTACACCTCCAATGTAAGAATTCATCTCTTGCAATGACCGTATCTGACTATAATTCAATGATTTATCATGATTTGTAATTATTATTGTTCTTGGTAGGGACAGAACAATGTTCTGTCCCTACAGGTACATCCCGGTTTCGGAGAAACCGGGCTACCTTCTGACCGCTATTTTCAAGGTAAACCGTGTTAATCAATGAATAAAACGGGGTGTTACTCTTTACAGGGGCGAGAGTATTTTGGAGTTAAAACAGCTGCTTTCAGGCGGGATTAAGAGTGGAGTATTATTTAATAGAGCGATTCAATCTGGTCTGAAACGAATGACGGGAAATCGCAAGATATTGAGCGGCTCTCGTCTTGTTATTGCTAAATTTCGACAAGGCTTTATGCACAATCTCGGATTCCAATTTCAAGAGGTCCAATTCGTCTGGCGGCAGCAGAATCTGGCCGGGTTTTATCATTACGCCTCTTTCGCTTTTAAAAGGGGGAGTCTCCATCGTCAAGAAATCCAGATGTTCAGGTCTTAGTTCAAATTCATCATAGAGCAGCACAATTCTTTCAATAGTGTTTTGCAGTTCTCGAATGTTTCCCGGCCATAGATAGTCTTCGAGTATTTTCATCGCTACTTTATTGATAAAGCGAAACTTCCGTTTTTTCTGCTTAGCTATATCGGCGAGGAACATTTGGGACAGCGGGATTATCGTCACTTTTTGTTCCCGCAAGGGTGGAATGTAGATTCTGCCCAGGTTCAGACGGAAGTAAAGGTCTTTGCGAAACTTGCCGGTTTTCACAAGTTGTTTAAGATTCTGATTGGTGGCTGAGACAATTCTAATATCAAGTTTGCGGCTTTTAGTTCCCCCCACCCGGAAAATCTCCCGTTCCTGAATCGCACGCAATAATTTCGGCTGCAACTCCAGCGGCATTTCCCTGATTTCGTCGAGTAAAAAGGTACCGCCTCTGGCAAGTTCCATTTTGCCGACAGCGCCCTGACTTTTTGCGCCGGTGAACGCCCCGCCTTCGTATCCGAACAATTCTGTCTCGATAAGGTTGGGAGAGAGGGCTGAGCAATTTACCGAAATGAACGGTTTTTCAGCTTTATCGTTTCCCTGGTGGATTAGTCGTGCTATGACTTCTTTGCCGGTTCCAGTCTCGCCTTCGATTAAAACCGGAATATCACGGTCGTCATGAAACTGCGCCGCTAAAACGACGGCGCTTTTCATCGCATCCGAAAAAATACCAATCTTTCCTATACCGTCAATATATTTATAGACATTGTATTCCAACTCCATCCTGGCCAAGGAACTTTTCGAAGGTGTTTCACTTATTTTATCATGTTTATCCGCGGAAATTCCATATCCGGCTTCCATAGTCTGTGTTTCTTCGAGTCTGGCGAGAACTTTAGCCAATTCAACCACATCGACCGGTTTGCTCAGGTAATCGAAAGCGCCTTCCCGCAGGGCGAACAGAGCGCTGTTCAAATCGGAGAAGCCGGTGACCAGAATCACTCCGGTTCGCTGGCCCTGTGGCGATTGTTTGATTTGGCGCAACAGATCGAGACCGCTCATACCTGGCATTCGAATATCGGTGATGACGGCGAAAAATGAATCTACTTTGAACAATTCCAGAGCTTCGGTCCCGCTGTCGCATTCCGTCACTTCATGCTTGAGTGCGGTTACCAGGAAGTTCGCTACCGCGCTCCGCACCAGGGCGTCATCGTCAACCAGTAGTATTTTCATATCAATCCTCGCTATCTTTGACTACAGGAAATTTAATGGTAAAAGTCGCTCCCCCATCAGGATTGTTCTTCCCTTCAATTTCCCCAAGGAAACTATTGACAAACATCTTGACTATAGCCAACCCCAATCCCATGCCTTCTCCTCTCTTTTTAGTTAAGATAAACGGATCGAAAAGCTCATCGCAATCCTCCATAAGAAGCCCTATTCCGTTGTCGATCACCTCCAAAATCGCATGGTCTCCCTCGATCGCAGTGCGTATGATTATCTCTTTTTCCGTCGATATTTTTTGATCGAGCGACTGTATGGAATTGGTGACCAAATTAATGACTATCTGTTCCATTTGAATGTTTGTTGCCATTATAAATATTTGATCATTAAAGAGCTCTGTCTTAAGCATAACGCTGTGAGAAAAAACCCTTCTATTGACCAGCGAAATAGCATTCCGAACCGCACCGTTCAGGTCAATTTTTTCCAGTGATTCACTATTGAGTGACACCCAAAACGATTTCATATGTCGGATTATTTTACTAATCCTCTTGGCGCCTTTGGATATCTCATTGAATATCTTGGTGAAAGGGTAGGGAATATCGTAGTCTTCCTCTTTAGTCAGATAAAGCGCTGTGTCGGCGTGAACCTGAATCGCGCTCAACGGCTGATTTATTTCGTGTGTTATGCCCGCTGCCATAACGCCGATGGAAGCCAATCTGGCTGTTTCTTCCGCCAACCTGACCGCTTCAACATACTTCTTCTCCGCTTCGAGCCTGGCTTGGAAGTACTTATGACGTTCCTCCTCCGCCAGCTTGCGTTCGGATATATCGAAAGCTATGATGACCATTCCGCGGATTTTTTTGCCTGAATATAAAGGCGATACAGTTACCTGAACCGGAATTTTGACGCTTTTTTGGGTGAGAGTGGATGTCTCGAAACTCGCAGACTGCCCTTTGTGAATACATGCCGCCAGCTTGTCTTTATGTTCATCCTTAATTTCAAATATTTCGTCCGCTAAGCAGTTTATAATTTCCTCTTTAGTGTATCCAAGCACTTGAGACGCTGCGGGATTGGCATAGACAATCCTCCAGTCATTATCGGTCGCTATCGAAATCTCGGCGATGTTTTCAACCATGCTGGAAAGGAAAGTGAACTGCTGTGAAAGTTCGTGGCGGGCGATAGCCTCTTCGATGTCAAATTCTGTTTTGAATGTGCCGATGTTCTTGGGTGTAACTACTAAATAACCGGTATCGATGTTGCCGGGGATATTGATAAGTCCCGGCAAATTACCGGTTGAAACGGAACCGTGGTTATATGAATAAAGCATTTGAAATGCCAGATAGGTGAAAGCTTCCCTCTTCTGATAGAACGCCGCATTGATTGCGCCAGTCCTTATATGTTCGAGTTGAGGTTCGTCCGCTTCAACGCATACCAGTTTAATTTGATTCTCCAATCCCGTTTTTTCCAGTGCCCGTGCGATGCCGGGCCCGCTGTTCCAGTCAAATCCAGCGATAGCCGCCAAATCTTTATAATCGTTCAAATATTGGTATACAATCTCTTCCGCCCTATCGTATCCGGTGTTAGAATCATTCTCCGGACCGAAAATCTCTATTTCAGGATATGTGAATAGACGCTGATAAAAACCACGGAATCCCGCGTTCATATTTTCCAGGTGACACATACCCATTATAAGCACTCTGCCCCGGAAATCAATCATCTTCGCCAGTCTATCCGCCATCGCCAATCCCATCTTATACCAGTCCGTTCCGACATGAGCCAGCCTTCGGCTTATGCTGACATCACAATCGACAGTAACCAGTGGAATACCATTGTCCAAAGCTTCGTCTATTGCCGAAATAAGTCCATCGGAGTTCCACCCGACAAGCATTATTCCGGCAACCTTTCTCTCGATAGCATCATAGATTGCCTGAAGGTATGGTTCGTCCTCAGCGTCATCAGGACCGGCTATGGATATTCTCAGATTAAAGTATTCAGCCAGCCGTTTCAATACGGTATGAGTGTGATTGAGGTAAATCGGATGGTGTGCAAGCTTGGAAATCCAAATGTATTCTTCCATAGGCGGCCCTTTCATTGGATTTATTGATGTATGCAGGGTTAGTTTTAGCAGGCTTCTTTGCTGGCAAATCTGGATAGAACAGAATTCTATTCTTCTGTTGTGAGAGGGTTCGCGAAAGAGACCCTCTCCTGAGGGTTTAGAAATAACTACCGGATTCTCCCTAACCAGTTACAGGGTATGTTGCCGAAATAGAAAAATCAGCCTCTAATCGTGGTGTCGGGTCTCCGCACCCGACACCAAAAAACTGTTATTATATATGCTGTCGACTGCGGAGAGTCGACAGCACGTTGCCTTGATTTGGGAAACAGACCCTACAATAACCTTCACATCACCGCCATAGATGAAATTACAATCCGCAAGAGACACATATATTTGACCGTTATCATTGATTTGGAAACCGGACACATCGTCTGGGCGGGCAAGGGTCGTTCAAAAGCGACGCTGGACACCTTCTTCCGCAAGATGCCCATAATGTCAAGGCATAATCTTTGCTAATAATGGATATGCAGCAGCCTTACATCGATTCATTCTCCCAGGGTGCCCTCGAAGCCATTGCAGGGAGAATGAAACTCGCAGCCGCATTAGCTTTAGCGATACAGAATATCATATCTTGTAAGCCAAATCAAAATTTTATGGTTACATTTAAAATGGAGATGATCCAAATTTGGAAATGCCCAACATACTCCTTAAATTATAGACAAAATTTATCCGAAATGTTTTACAAAATACACAATTTGTCAAAATTTTACAAATAATTGTTGACTAATGAACCTCTTGCAAAAGTCGAATGATTTCGTGAATGACTAATCACAATATCGTTCAAAAC
>JABMRZ010000324.1 GCA_013202315.1 Candidatus Tariuqbacter arcticus
ATGTCATTTATTTGATTGTGAGGCGGCGACCGGTCTCGAACCGGTGAATAAAGGTTTTGCAGACCTCTTCCTTACCACTTGGCTACGCCGCCTGTTGATATGCATTATTAATATACGAAGTTTTTCCTTCAATGTCAACATCGATTGAACTTTTCAAGTGAATTAAAGTCTTAAAAATGGTTGTCTGTCAGCAGGAGATGTTGACTCTCATACCGAACAGTCGGCACGACGAAACTTGAAAATGGAATATGGATTCCTGCTAAAACTATGCGGAAATGATAGGGGGGAGCTGGGAATCCGCCATTTGTGGACAAAAGCCCACAGCCTATAGCCTATTTTCGGAGAAATTATTTGAAAAAATGAAAACAAGAGCGTATATTGGAATATGAACAGTCATTAGTGACAGAATTTATTGGATTATATTATGCAGCTGTATCTTGTTCGCCATGGGAAAGCGCTTTCCACCAAGGAAGACCCTGATAAGCGGCTTTCAACTTTGGGAAGAGCTGAATCGGAGGCGATGGCTCGCTTCGTTAAGCCGCTTAAAATCAAGGTTAAAAGCATCTGGCATAGCGGAAAAACACGCGCGCTGCAAACTGCGGGGTACTTCGCCTTGACGGTAGAATCTAAGTCCGGATTGAAATTCAAAGGGGATATCTCCCCCAATGATCCTGTTGAAGGAGTAGCCGAACAAATCAGCGAAATCGGGACAAACCTGATGATTGTCGGACATTTGCCCTTCTTAAACCGATTGGCGAGCTATTTACTGACGGGCGAGGCCGAAAAGGAAATATTCCAATTCCACACCGCCGGGATAATCTGCCTGTTCGGCGAAGAGAATGGGAATTGGGAAGTTGAATGGATGCTGTCGCCCAGAATCATTCCAAAATTATGAATCAAATACAGCAGACACTCATTAGCCAATATTATAATTAAGCTGTTCCCTTTTTAAATATATTAAATTGTGTCTTTAGAAACATAGTCGTAAAACTGGAGATAACTATGTCAAGCGCAATTATTAAACATAATCTATCCTCAATTTTTCCGCTCATTGTCGCCATCATAATTACATTCCCGCTGCCTTCTTGCGCAATCGATTATATCGAATCCTCAAACGGACTGACCGACCCGCGTTGGGAAGGTGGACGTTCCGAATTTGAAATGGTCGATGTTAATGCAGACGGCAACATCGACATAGTAAGCGTGGGAGATCACGGTTCACCATATATCAATACCCAAATCCACGGTATTATGGTCTATTTCGGTGACGGATGCGGGGCTTGGAACCTAACGATGAATGGATATTTCGGTTATGGCGGAATCGCCGCCGGAGACTGCAACAACGACGGTTTCGTCGATTTGGGATATGGTATACACCATGAATACGGCTACGCCGATTTTGGCGACCAGTATATTGAAGTCGCATTGAACGGCGGCACCGGGGTATATTGGATACCTTGGGATGATAATCTCGCTTCCCAGGGTGAAGAATATGGAATGTTCGCCGCAGATTTCGGTGATATCGACAATGATGGAGACCTGGATATCGCCTGCACCTCCTTCGGCTATGGCAATGATTTGATGATCTATCGAAATCAAATGGACGGAACCTGGGAATTCGCCGCCGATCTGACCGGCGGAAATACCAATATGGTAGTCCAATTCGGTGATATCAACAACGACGGAAATACAGATGTGGCGACAGCATATCAGAACGGAAACATATATTTCGGAACCGGCACAGGTCATTTCTATAACGCCGATTATAACTTGCCAGCCGGCGGGTTCTGGGGCTTAACCGGTCTGTCCTTGGGGGATGTAGATAACAATGGCGGTATGGATTTAGCCTATATTGCCAACGGCGGGGTTAATGTATGGTTATGGGATGACCCGCTTAACTTATGGGTGGATGCTTCCGGCAGCCTCCCCGCCACTGGAGGGTATGAATTCACCCAGCTTTGCGATATGAACGCCGATGGATTCTGCGATGTGGCGGCGGGAGGCACTGGTCGAGTTACAATATGGACCGGAGGCGGCGCCGGAAATTGGACCCAAGCTGCAAGTTACACTATACTGAACGACCCCGATTGCGATTTCGAAGCTTTTCGAGCGGGCGGCGATGTGGACAATAACGGCTATCCCGATATCGTTCACCTCACCGACGAAGGAGGCTGGATTAATTCATACAATCACCTCAGATTATACAAAGAATCCTCAGCCCCCTCAGATTTATCCATAATGGCTGTCTATCCTCACGGAAATGAGAATCTGCTTGGCGGGAGCGTGAGGTTCATCGATTGGCTGAGCGGAGTGCCGCAGGGCGATACTGCAATAGTGGATTTGGAATTCAGCTCCAACGGCGTCAACGGTCCCTGGGAAACGATAGCAGCCGGCATCCCAAATAACGGACGATATCAATGGATTGTTCCATTCGAAATCAATTCCGGCGACTGCTATATCCGATATACCGCAGCTTCACCATCGGGAACGGTTCAAGCGGTCAATCCAGCGCCGTTCAGCATATTCCAAACGGAAAACCTGGCTTCAATCTTCCTGACCCCGGTGAACCCTCCCATCGTCATCCCGGCTGAAGGCGGCGCTTTCGAATATCAAGTCGATTTGACGAATATCGAATCGATATCCTGTTCGTTTGACGCCTGGATAGATGTGGTAATGCCGGATAGCGCCGTTATTGGGCCTTTATTACTCCGGCAGGGAATGACCTTGACCCCCGGAGCATACATATTCCGGGAAATGACTCAAAATGTGCCCGGCGCCGCTCCCGCTGGAACCTATACATACAGGGCGTATATCGGAGTCCATTTCAATGATGATGTCTGGGCGGAAGACAGCTTCACTTTTGAAAAAAGCGCGATTGATAAATTGTCTGACGGGGACGAAGAATGGAAGCTGACAGGGTGGGACGCTCCGGCGGCGGATGTCATTGCAGAAGCGCCCACAGGCTATACACTTTTCAATGCTTATCCTAACCCCTTCAATGCTGAAACCACCATCGAATTCCATCTGCCCTTTGGGGGATTGGTCAATTTGTCGATATACAATTCGCTGGGGCGGAAGGTTTCCATATTGGTGAATGAATACTTACCGGCGGGGGAACATCATGTGAATTTCAACGGTCGAGATTTGCCCAGCGGGATATATTTCTATGCGATGGAAGTGAATGGGTTTAAAGATGTCAAGAAGATGGCGCTGGTGAGATAGCTGTAGGCAGTCCCCAACCGGCGGACTGTAGTCCTTCCGTTCCGTAAAAAAACGTTTTCATTTAATCAATTTTCCATTCTACACTCAGCATTCAACATTCAACACTCAACACTCAACACTCAACAATCAACACTCAACAATAAACACAAAAAAATCAA
>JABMRZ010000325.1 GCA_013202315.1 Candidatus Tariuqbacter arcticus
ATCCTAAATCCTAAATCCTAAATCCTATTTACAGAATAAATGTAATATTATCAATTTGCTGACCAGCCTACATAACCGATTGTATAATAAGCCGCCCACCTGGTGCAATAATAAAAAGAGTTGATATTTATATGCTCATTTCTTATATTGCAAAAGCTCTAATATAAAGCGAAGCGCGAACTATGGAATAAAGGAAAATAATGTCAATTATCCCTCATCATTATAAGCGGCTAGCGGTCCCGTTTTTATATTTCTTCATCATCTTAATAGTCTCACCCCGGAACGCCTACGCCCCCTCGAGCGATATAAAATCCATCCCGCCTATCGATTACTATTCCGACCACGATTGGATCGCAGTTCCCCAAGGCGTCAGCGATATGGAAATCAAAAATCTCATCCGCAAGGAAGTGGAAAGCATCATACAATCGAACAAACAGGTGCGATATAATGAAGCCATAACTATCTTCCAAAACTGGATGGACGAAAAGGCGGAATTGAACGAGCTGTGGAAGAAAAAGATGCTGGAATTGGGGACTCAACTCCGAGACCAAGTAGCCGATGTCAGCGCAATACGCCAGGAAAGCATCCAACTGAAAAACCGAGTCAATGTCAAGCAAACCCAGCTCAAAGCGCTCAAACAGACCTTGAAAAACGATTCCCTCAGTTGGGAACGATACGAAAACGAAAAGAAATTCCTCCGCGACAACCTCGAAGGGCAGTTGGAAGATATCAATTATATGGTGGTGGCGCTGGGGAAAAGGCGATTGGGCGTGGACGAAGACTTGCGGGAAATATTGGACATTATCGGGGATAAAATGATGGTGAAAGCCATCGAAGATGTGAACGGAACCCGTGTCCGAGCTATACGCACCGTTCGCGACAACAAGCTCGTCCGGGATTATGTCAAAAGCACAATATCCGGCTGCGCGCTGGCGCTGGATTCATACACCAACGACTTCGCCAAGCTTTCAGACGATAACGAAGATATCCGCTACCTGGTGCAGGCGATAGAAGTGAGTCCGTTCAAAGAGAAGAAAGCCGCCAAGACTCCCGGAACTGTCAGACAAGAACCGGCGGTTCACCTTATCACCCGGGCCAATCTCGACAGGGTGTGGGAGGTGGAAAACTTAGCCGATGACGTCACCAAAAACCCCATAAAGGATTTCATCGTCCGGCTCTTAGACCAGGCGGAACACAATAACAGCGAAATCGGCGCCAAAATCGAAGGGATATACGCCAGCTACCAGGAGCGCCTAATAGATGTAGAAGCAAGCATTTCAATAACTAAAAACAGTATAAAAAAACATCTGAATGAACTGCGGGAATATCAAAATGAATATCAAAGCCTCAAGCGCAGATTGGACAGCTATGAAGAGACCACTTTGAACCCCGCAATCGCCAAATTGAAGCGAATAGAAAAGAATTACAGCCGGCACTACAATCAGAGAATCTTCCTGGCGGACAAGACCGAAGAAGGCAAACCGGAAAAGCGCGCCATCGACGCCTACAAAGATTTCGCCGCCCTCACAATGGATAAAATGAAAGATATCAAGGAAGGGGAATACACCAGCACGGTGGTGGCGGTTAATTACAAACTGGACAGCTACAGCGAAAATATGCTGACCTACACCCCCCGAACCCGCGCCTTCACCGTCCTCTTCCTCACCAAGAAGGAACTTTCCACCTATGTCAGCTATGTGGCTTGCGTGGGCTATCAGATGGAACTCCAGCCGAAGGAGGGGATTATTACCATTGAAAAACCCAAAGAAATCGCCGGACCTCTGCCGGAAATGAAATTCGTCAAAATCCCCGGTGGCAGCTTTATGATGGGGTCAAACAGCGGCGGAAGCAATGAGAAGCCGGTTCACAGGGTTACGCTTAAGCCTTTTATGATGCAGACGACTGAAGTAACGCAGGCGCAATGGAAGGCGCTGATGGAAAAGAATACTTCGCGTTTCAAGGGCAATAATTTGCCGGTTGAACGAGTATTCTGGAATGACTGCCAGGAATTTATCAAGAAGTTGAACCAGCGTTATCCTGGGAAGGGTTATCGTTTACCGACTGAAGCGGAATGGGAATACGCCTGCCAGGCAGGAACGACGACAAAGTACTACAGTGGAAACAGTGAATCAGATTTGAAGCGGGTAGCTTGGTATGACGGAAATTCTGGTAATAAAACTCATCCAGTGGGTAAAAGACGCCCAAACGTTTGGGGTCTGTATGATATGCATGGCAATGTATGGGAATGGTGCGAAGATTGGTATCATTATAATTATAATGGCGCTCCGACGAATGGGAGTGCATGGTTGTCACCTTCAGGCGCATATCGTATTTTGCGCGGCGGGTCCTGGAACTACGGCGCGTACAGCTGCCGATCGGCCGTTCGAGACTACAGCAACCCATCCTATAGGGGCAGCAACTTCGGATTTCGTTTGGTGCGTAGTCCTTGATTCTGATTTCTGGGATTCTGTATTCACTCGTTCCCACGCTCTTGCGTGGGAATGCGTATTAACCGTGAACCGACAACCGACTACCGACAACCGACCACCGACAACCGTCAACCGACAACCGACTACCATCAACCGTCAACCGATTTCACTCGTTCCCACGCTCCCGCGTGGGAATGCATAAGGATTAGTATTCACTGGAAATGATGGATATTCAATAGTGAGTATTTCCATAATATCCATAATATCCAGTGAGTTTTTCCTTAATTTCTTCACCAAATCGCCGCTTGACAATCGCCATTATTACCATTAACACCATTGAATCTTTTTCTGTGTCCTCTGTGTCTTCCGTGTTGTTCTGTGTTTCTCTTATTGAATCTTTGTATCATTGGCGCCTTTGTGGTGAAAAACCGTCAACCGTCAACCAACAACCAACAACCAACAACCAACAACCGACTACCGATTTCACTCGTTCCCACGCTCTTGCGTGGGAATGCATAAGGATTAGTATTAAATGGAAATGATGGAAATGATGGATATTCAA
>JABMRZ010000326.1 GCA_013202315.1 Candidatus Tariuqbacter arcticus
AATCTCCTGTTTATTATTAACTTAACAAATAGAGAGACTCTTCGCTGCGTTGAGGGTGACGCCTTTTCGTGACTTTTGCAAGAGCCTCAATCAGTTAGTAGTATCGCGCTGACTATCTTATGTCGGCGTTTTTTTATGAAGGATGTCAGATGATATACAAAACAGCGGTTATCAAAGCCTTTAATTACGATGAAGCGGAATCCGCCGTCCGCCGGGCTTTAGATTTGCTCGGCGGGATCGACAGATTCTTAAAACCGGGTTGGAAAGTCCTGATCAAACCCAACCTATTAGCAGGCGCTCCGCCGGAGAAATGCGTTACCACCCATCCCTTTGTGGTGCGGGCGGTGGTGAATTTAGTGCGCGAAGCGGGGTGCGTTCCGGTGATGGGCGACAGCCCCTCCATTGGAACCGGGAGCTTTCACGCTAAAAAAGCCGGATACGCTCAGCTCTGCCGAGAAATGGAGGTCGAATGGGTCGATTTCGAGGATGATTCTGTAACCGCACCGGGAAAAACGGCTTTCAAGAAATTAGAGGTCGCACGCATCGCAATGGAAGCTGACGCCATTATAAACCTCGCCAAAGTAAAAACGCACGGACAGACTTACTTGACCCTGGCGGTTAAAAATATGTTCGGCATAATTCCGGGGGTGCGCAAAGCGCAATGGCACTTGAGCGCCGGGGCGGATGCGGTGCAGTTTTCCAAAATGTTAGTCGAAGTATGCTATCTTCACAAACCGGTATTGAACATCGCCGACGGCATTATGGCAATGGACGGCAACGGACCCAGCGCCGGTAATCCCTATCCTCTGAATTACATCATCGCCGGAGAAGATCCGACTGCGGTTGACAGGGTGATATGCTACATTCTGAAAGTGAAACCATCCAAGGTGCCGACATTGGCGGCGGCTCAACTGATGGGCTTGGGCGAAACGAGGTTGGATAATATCGAAATAATGGGGGACGACCCGGCGGAAGCGAAAGTGGATGATTTCCGCTTCTGCGGCCAACTCCCGCCTATCGATATGGGGCGGTTCAATTTCCTGGTGCCGCTGGTGAAGAACGGGGTTATTTCCCAGCCGAAAGTGGACTATGACAAATGCGATCAATGTCAGCAGTGTATCGAACATTGTCCGGCGGAGGCGATGGAACTATCACCCGATGGACGAAAAGGGATAGAAAGGATTAAAATCGAATTAGACGAATGCATCAGATGTTATTGCTGCAGTGAAATCTGTCCTGAAGGGGCGATTTCGGTAAAGCAGGGATGGATGTGGAGGAGGGTGCCCGGGTTCTTGAAATGAAGGTAATTTGATTATATGGATACATAGCCATGGAGAGTAATATGAATTTAAGTTGCAGAAATGCTAATGATTATAAAAGAATACGCATATTTGTCATTCAAGTTGGTAAATCCGCCAACACCTGATTCCTCCGTGTTTTTGTGCCTCTCAGTCTGTCCGAGAATACCCAAAAGGTGTCATTCCCGCGAAAGCGGGAATCCAGAAGACACTATATTATAAATACTTACAATCTCAATTGTAATAGGTTATTCTAAGATTTAGACATTCTCGGACACACTGTCTGCAGTGGATCTTTATAGTATTTCTTATAGGGTCTGTTGCCGAAATACATTTGTACTCTTTAAGCAACAATTACAACTATTTATGTAGGGGCTTGATTCATCAAGCCCTTTCGTAACAATTTAAATATTATAGGGTTTGATAAATCAAACCTCTACATTTTTATCGTTGTGGATAAAAATCACGGGCTATTTCGATTTCGGAAACAGACCCTATATATAATTGCCAAGGCGCGACTTAAAAATCGACCGTGAACCCAAAACGCTGACTGTCACCCAAATCGGAATCAAAGGGAATATAAGCGAAATCAAAGGTGAAATTTTTCCAATGAAGCCCGACCCCTGCGGTCAGACTCCGTTCATCGTAATTCAAGAGATAACCTCCTCGCAAAGCTACCATCTCCATCGGCTGCCATTCTAATCCCAAATTCCCCCGGAAGTCTTCTTCGCGCACATAAGTCCCTCCAATAGCAAGCAGCATACTGCCCGCTGACTTTAGCGGCAGTTCATAAGAAACGCCAAACCGCGTTGTCAGCGGCAAATCCGGACGCTCGTTGAGCATATTGGACATCTTCCCCCAATTGAGCAGAGAAGCGCCCGCGGTTATCCTGCCCGATGGACGATAAAGAATCCCGAAATCGAAAGCTATTCCATCTGTATCTTCATAGAATATATGCTCGTGAATGTATTTAACGCACATTCCTAAATGAAGGGCGGAATTCAAGCTGTGAGCTATATTCAAAGCGAAAGCCAAGTCCCTGGAATCGATGATATCAATCGGCTGCGGAGACGGGGTGGTGCGGACTTCAATCCCTTCAACCCCGGTGGATAGGATGCTCAATCCGATATTCACGAAAGCGGGAAATTGAACCTGCAGGAAATTCATCTGCGTATCTTGAATCCACCGATGATGAGCGAATGAAGCCGAGGTCTTTTCCGCCAAAGCGGTCAACGCCGGGTTGAACGATGCCGCTGCTTTCGCGTCCCCGGCGACAACCCCGGCTTCACCCATCGCGCTCGAACGGACATCGGAAGCGATTTTCAAAAAGGCTAGCCCATTCGGCGCCTCAGCGAAACCGCTGCCTACGACTATGAAACACATAAAGATAATTAATATAGTCTTTTTCATAGGATGTTAAGTTCCAATTTTGATTATGTAATATTATCATTAGGCGCTTACCGTTGCAACATCGACAAAAAATTGTCGATATCTCTATTTTTTTCAGAATTATTACTTCATTACTTTATTACTG
>JABMRZ010000327.1 GCA_013202315.1 Candidatus Tariuqbacter arcticus
GTTTATTTTTAAGATTTATGAAGCACCAAGTATCAAACGCCAAGAATTTTCATTGATACTTGGCACTCATTCACTTTCACACTTTTACACTTTCATACTTTCGCACTAATTTCAGAAACTGACACATTTTTTGCATACAATAAATTAAAATCTAATTGAGTTATAGCTTCACTACACCACAATCTTACATTAGGATGCTGAGGTGCAATATGCTGCGCAAAATATTCATAGTTATCACCATTTTATCAATTATTCAAGCTGTGAACGCTGAACGAGCCTGGGTGGGAATCGATCAGGTTGAACCGGCGAAAGTCGAAGTGCTGTTTCATAGCAGTGAGTTCACTGAAATCGAATTCGACATTAAAGGTGTATTCATTTCACCGCAGCGCAATGGGGATATTCTCTTTTCGTTGGATGGAATAGTGTCGGGGACTGTGCCCAATCTGACTCGAATGGTCGCAATTCCACCCTATAAGAATGTGGAAATTCAGGTGATTTCCACCGAATTCATCGAGATCGATTATGACGGTCATTTACCGGCTGCCGGGGAGCTTTTCCGCACAGGGAAGCCGGTTATCATCAGGGATTTGCGGGCGGTTCCATTCACGGTTTTCCCACTTCGCAGAAGTGAAGAACCGGGCAGAGCCGAGCTCCTCCTCCGCGCCCGTATCCGGCTCAATTACAGCGGCTATTCCGCAGTCAACAATAAAACCTTCACCGGACCTACTTCCAAAGCTTTCGAAAATATCTACAACTCCTCCATCATTAATTACAATTGGCTCGACAGTAATAATCAATCCTCCGGTAAAGGGACTTACTTGATAATTACCCCTGAGGAATACACTAATTATATGGGATTTGTGCCGCCTTTCGACGAATTCGTGAAATGGAAGAAGTCCAAAGGTTATCAGGTTGAAATCCATATAGTAGAACAGACGGGCACTACTTGCAACGAACTCTATGATCTTATCCAGGCGACCTACCAAAGCGCCGACCCGCCGCTGGAATATGTTCTACTGGTGGGAGACGCCAACGGCGGTATGACCTGGATCCCAACCTTCATGATCGAATTCAACGGTCAAATAGACCCTACCGACCATCCTTATTCTACCTTGGATGATGATGATTATTTTTCGGATGTGCTTGTGGGAAGGTTATCTGTTTCGAGTTACAGCGAAGCGCTGATAATCTACAATAAAATCGTGCATTACGAGAAGAACCCTTATATGCAGGAGACCGATTGGTATAAAAGTATGCTTGCGGTGGCGGGGAATCACGATGATACCAGTTCCCCGCCGATCACCCCTTGTCAGACCGCCTGGTGGATGGCGGATTATTTCCTCGATCACGGCTTCACCACCGCCGATACTATTCTGAATTGGGGACCTTGGGACCCCACACCCGGCAATTATCTGGAGATTCTCGCTTCTATCGATGAGGGGAAAAGTTTCGTTGTCTATCGAGGGTGGGGCGACGCAAACGGCTGGCAAGTGCCAGCTTTCAATAGGAATCACATTAACCTGATGGACAATGACTGGAAACTGCCCGTCTTCGGCTCCTTTGTCTGCAACACCGGGAATTTCACCAGTTCTATCAATCCTTGCTTCGGGGAGAAATTACTGCGCGTCGGGGGCTATGATGACGGAGACGGCGCAGTCGCTTTCTACGGTCCCTCTGATTTATACACCAACACCAATTTCAACAACGCCATCTCCTCCGGCTTCTGCGAAGGATTTTGGGAAGCTGAACTGCACCATTTCGGAGCCACCGCCGCCTATTCTAAAATGACCCTCTATCAAGGCTTCCCTAATAAGCAGGCGGTGGGAGATTACGCCTGGTTCTACTTCCAAGTATATAATTGTTTAGGCGACCCGGAAATGGAAATGTGGAACGATATCCCCATCGAAATGGAAATCGAGTGTCCATCTTCGCTTCCTTCAGGCGTTTCATCAGTTGAAGTAACCGTCGATGAAAGCGGCAGCGGTCTTGAGAGCGCCTATGTTACCGTCCTTCATGACGATGAACTCATCGCCGGCGGCTATACCGATTCCAGCGGAGATGTTACCTTGACTTTTGACCCAGCGGAAGGGGACGAACTGACCATCACCGCCACTAATTACGGTTATATACCGGCAATAGCCGACATCCCCCTAACCTCAACCGCCTACATCGGCTACGCTTCCGACAGTCTTTATAACGAATCCAACCCCGACGGCTGTCTGAATCCCGGCGAGACCGCCGACCTCTATATTACCATCGAAAACTTCGGCGCCAGTTCCCAGAATAGTGTATCCGGCGTCTTAAGCACAGCGAATCCATATATATCGATTTCAGGCAATCCTGTCTCCTTCGGCAATGTCGCTTCCGGCGCGACTTCCGAAGAATACTTCACCCTGACAGTCGATGATAACTCGCCCAGCATATCCGGGTTGGAATTCACCCTCGATTTAACTACAGGCAGCGGGAGTTATGAGTCGAAATTCGCGGTGGTATTGTCGGGTTCCGACCTCGCCGTTTATGATGTCGATTTACCCAGCGGTCCCATATTTCACGGCATGCAGAAGCCCATCGCCGTCACCCTGATAAACAACGGTGATTTCACCGCCTCCGATGTTTCAGCTACCCTCACCAGCCTTGACCCCGATATCACCGTCATTCAAGGGAATGCTCAATATGGGGACATTCCTCCCGGACAAACCGCTTCCAATTCCGGGGATGAGTTAATGGTCGAAGTCGCTCAAGGCACGCCCGAAGGTAAGATGGCGCAGATGAAACTCGCCCTGTCACCAACTGTCGGCGCTGAAATCGAACTGACCTTCCATTTTATAGTGGGAACCCCCGATGAAACCGACCCCACCGGTCCCGATGCTTACGGTTATTACGCTTACGATGATGGAGATATTTACTACCAAAATCAGGCGCCGACTTACGATTGGGTGGAACTCGACCCCAATTATCCGGGACACATCGCCGGCGCAACACCCATCTTTATGGGCGATGACAGTTCCACCTTAGTCGATCTGCCCTTCGACTTCGTGTTTTACGGCGACACTTACGACCAGTTAACCATCTGCACCAACGGCTGGGTATCCTTCACCGAAACCTGGATGGCGAATTTCCGCAATTGGGATTTGCCTTCACCACTGGGGCCGCACACTTTAGTCGCCGCTTTTTGGGACGACTTAAAAGACACCACTGACGGAATGCTGGATATATATTACTGGTACGACCCGGCGGGTAGATTCATTATCGAATGGAGCAGGGTCCACAACCGCTACAAAGACCCTGACCCTGACAAGCGGATGGAAACTTTTGAATTGATTCTATACGACCCCGCTGTCCAATCGGGGCCCACCGGCGACGGCGATATCTTGATTCAATTCAAGGAAATCAACGATATAGATTTCGACAACAATTTCTCCACCGTGGGCATCGAAGATTACTGGCACAGTATCGGACTGGAATATATCTTCTCAAAGGATTATGAAAACCATCCCACCGCGGTGGAACTTCATGATGAAATGGCGATATTAATCACCACCACTCCGCCGGAGAATTTCTCCGGGGTGGAGGAGGAACCCGGTTTTGTTCCCCAGTGTTACACTCTGTGGCAGAATTATCCAAATCCCTTCAATGCGAGCACTCGAATCGATTTTGAGCTGGCGGAACCCGGTATGACCGAATTGAAAATCTTCGGTGTCAGCGGCAGGCTGATAAAAACCCTGATTTCCGGGGAACTTAATCCTGGCGGATATAGTGAAAATTGGAACGGCGCCGACTTCAACGGCAAGCCGGTCTCCAGCGGCGTCTATTTCATTCGGTTAGAATCGGGTGAATATCGGAGCGCTGTCAAGTGTATTATATTGAAGTAACCCGACCCGGGTGAGCGTAAATAAATTAACCGCGAATAAGCTCGAATTTGCAAGAACAAGAATATTCAATTTGATACATATTTCATTCACAATAGTAGAGGCGTTCATTATGAATGTCCGTCATAATACTTGATATCTAATATTTGCATTCTTTATCAATCATAGGAGATAAGATTAAAATATGACCCCCAAAACATTCATCGAAGCCGTCCGGGCTCCATTTTTCACCGGCGTTATTGTGCCGGTTATCCTGGGTTCGGTATTGGCTTGGCATTCGGGCGTCCCATTCCATTGGGGTTATTTCTTTCTCACCCTATTAGGGATTCTCTGCATTCACGCGGGAGCCAACACTATCAACGATTATTTCGATCATCTATCCCGCAATGATGAAGTCAACCTGGAATATGTCCGCCCCTTCTCCGGCGGTTCACGACTCATCCAGAATGAAACCATTACCCCCAAAGGGATGTTAGCTTTATCAATTACAATGTACGGCATCGGAATCATTATAGGATTAATCCTTGTCATCACCCGGGGGCTGCCTATATTATGGATTGGCATGATTGGGGTGGCGATTGGATTTTTCTATGTTATGCCGGGCATCAACCTCGCTTCCAAAGGGGTTGGCGAATTCGGGATACTTATATCTTTCGGACTGCTTTGCGTAGTAGGGTCTTATTATGTGCAAACACAGAGCTTCTATATTCCAGGCGGAGGATTCGCTTGGGAACCATTCATCCTCTCGCTGCCAGTCGGTCTTCTGATTACCGCGGTATTATGGATTAATGAATTTCCCGATTTCAACGCCGATAAACAGGTGGGTAAGACCCATCTGGTAGTGAAGTTGGGGAAACGGAATGCGGCTCGAATCTACTTTGGGATAATGATGGCGACTTATCTTCTCATTGCAGTTTCAGCTTTAGTATTCGGGAACTTATGGCTGCTGTTGGGATTTCTGATGCTTCCAATGGCTTTGAAAATCAGCCTGAACGCCATAGCGAATTACGACAATTCTCAGGCGCTTATTCCATCAAACGCCGGAACCATAATGACGCATATGATCACCGGGCTCCTGCTTAGCGGGGGTTATGTAATCGACAAGTTAGTTTAGGTTTGGTGTTGAAAAACTCGGGTAAAAGTTAAGAGCAGGATTGTCTTTTCACCTAAAAGGCGGGCAGCAACCCGCCTTTTATTTTTTCTGCATCTTGAAGCAAGGACACCATATTTGAACTCGGGTCTTTAAACTTAATTCAAAGACTTGATTTTTTATAGTAAAAATAGTAACTTTATAATTCTATAGCCATTCTTATAAATAATGTCTTATCTTATCTTCATTTAAATAATATTCTAAGTATTTGATAGGTAGGGGTTTGATTAATCAAAC
>JABMRZ010000328.1 GCA_013202315.1 Candidatus Tariuqbacter arcticus
ACCAGACTGGATAACCGATTAAATAATCTCAATTTTCGTCATTCTGACAAGCGAGGCGCGTCCGGAATCGGCACACAAATAGTCGTATTAGCCGATTCCGGACAAGTCGGAATGACGAATATGGGTGCGGTTTTTGATAAAGCTATAATGATACAGTTATTCTGCTTGCACGAGCTCGATTAATATACCCCCTGTAGATTTTGGATGAATGAAAGCGATTAATTTTCCTCCTGCACCCTGACGGGGCTTTTCGTCCACTATCCGACAGCCTTTCGATTTCAGACGAGCGATCTCAGCTTCTATATCATCGACTCTGATGGCGATATGGTGAATTCCTAGCCCTTTACTCTCCAGGAATTTGGCGATGGGCGAATCGGGAGATGTTGGAGTCAGCAATTCAATTTCGCTTTCGCCGACAGTGAAGGATCGGACTTTAACCATCTGGTCGGGAATTTCTTCGGGGCGATGCGATTTCAATTCAAGTAGTTCTAAAAACTTCGCCGTTTCTTTAGAATCAGAAAGGGCAACGCCGATATGGTCGATTTTTATGGTCATAATTTTATTTCAATTAGGCGCTTATTGCGCCGATCGATAAAAAAAAGTATTCAATTCAAGTATCGATTTGCTGCCCCGCAGGGGCCGCCTCTCAATAATTTTCAATTCTTAATTTTAAATATTTTTAACTAATATTTCCCCCACCATACCATCCATCTCATCCATACTGCGCATAACTTTTATCCGAGCGGGCAAAGAATCTCGGAATATTTCCCCCCACCTGGCGTTAATCACCCTGGTGTCACAGATTAAGACCGCCCCAATGTCGGTAGTTGAACGGATGAGCCTGCCTATGCCCTGGCGAAGTTTAATCGCCGCTTCCGGCACGGAATATTCCAAAAAGGGATTGCCGCCTTCATTTTCAATTTTTTCCACCCGGGCTTCAACTAACGGTTCAGTCGGAACATCGAAAGGCAGTTTTGCCACGATTAAAATCTCCAGCGCTTCGCCGGGAGCGTCTATCCCCTCCCAAAAACTGTCTGTGCCCAGCAATACCGCCCGTTTATCGATGAATCTGCGCATTATATCTGAACGGGAACCTTCAACCCCCTGCGCCAATAAAGGAATATCCTCCTTTAACAAGTCTCCGCGAATAGTTTCATATATCTGACTCAACTGACGGTAAGAAGTGAATAGCACCAGCATGCCGCGCCTGAATTTCACCGCCAAATTAGTTATTATTTTGGCTAATGAATCATTGAACTCGACCTTGACTTTGGGGCTGGGGATAAATACTGGCGCGCCGAATACCGCCTGACGCTGATAATCGAATGGGGTGCCGTAGTCCTTATAAATCACTTCAATATCTTCCAATAAATCCAACCCCAACCTGCACTTATAATAATCGAATAGCCCTCCAACGGTTAAAGTCGCCGAAGTGAAAATGATGCTGTCCAAAAGGGGATATAGCCGTTCATTCAACACCTTCGCCGGTATCAACGGAGCTGAACACAATAGGATTTCGGGTCCTTCCCGTTTGGGAAGGTGCCACCAATAGACCCAATCCGGGTTCTCCGCTCCGGTCAGATTCACTAATTCGTCCCGAATTCGCAGCGCTTCATCAGATATACCCGCCAATTCCAAGCCCATCGAGCTGGCGTCCACATCTTCTTCTTCGCCTTCATATAATTCATTCCAGATTCGCTGAAGGAGGTTTTTCAACACGGTTAGAGCTTCCGTAAGCCGCTTCAGCGGCTGTTCACCGGCTTTTATAATATCATCGTTAGGACCATACCGTTTCTTAATGGAGTACAGCGGATCGGTAGAATGATCAGAGAGGTGCGCCGTATCGGTGATTTGACCGAAGAATTCACCCGCTTCCGAACGAATGCGGTTGACTTCAGTTATAGCCGCTCCCGTCAAATCGGAAATTAAATCATTGTCGCCAGTCAATCGATGCAGGAGTCCGCTGTCACCCCCTTCTTTTCTATGCAATCGATTGCAGAAGGCGCGGATTTTCCAGATATTGGATTCCAAGCCCAAGTGTTGGGAAGCCGCCTTTTCAAGGTTGTGAGCTTCATCGATTACCAGATAGTCATATTCACCCAGCACCGCATTTTCGGCGGCAATATCGGTCAACACCAAGGCATGATTGACCACCACGATGTGCGATTTCAACGCTTGTGAACGGGCTTTCTGAAGGAAGCAGTTCTTCGAGTGCGGACATTTCTGCCCTCCGCATGCGCCCGCTTCAGATGCGAGCTTACTCCACAACCAATATCGCTTATCCGCCCGGAAACCGCTGTTTTCGGCAATATCGCCGGTGGTAGTGCGGTTCGCCCAGAAAAGCAGGCTCAACGCTTGAGGGCGTTCCTCCTCCGCCAATTCTGAATCCGGGTCTGCCAATAAATTCCCCCACTTCCTGAGGCAGAGATAATTCCCCCGCCCTTTCAAAAGCGCCGTTTGAAAGCGGAAAGGCAAATTATCGATTAGAAACGGCAAGTCTTTGGAAAAGAGCTGTTCCTGCAAGTTCTTGGTGTTGGTCGAAACTACAACCCGCTTCTTCTCGGATATTGAAAATAGAATCGCCGGAATCAGATAGGCGAACGACTTGCCGGTGCCGGTGCCGGCTTCCGCCATCAGGAATTCTTCATTCGCAAACGACAGGGCGCAGTCTATCGCCATATCATGCTGTTTAGGGCGGGGTTCGTACCCGGTCAGTTTTTGCGATAAGATACCGCCATCTCCGAATACCTTCTCAAGCGCCTCCGGAATAGAATCAACCGATTCTTCCGGGTAGAAGGAACCCAAAAGGTTATGGGAATATCCTTCGAAAGGCTGCACTTCAATAGGCGCGCCGTTCTCCGACAGATATTCGGAGAGTGAATGGAACATATAGCCCATCACCCCGGGCCCGAGAATTCTTCCCGCCATTGCAGTTTCCCTGACGCTCAATCCGATTAGTTGTTCCACTAACCTTAGAAGTAGCAGCCCGCATCGGCGGGCGTCATCTTCGGCGCGGTGTTTTTGACCGCCGGTAATGCTGAAATATTCCGCCAGCCTCGACAGGCTGTGGGATTCGAGGGTCGGCAGGAGAGCCCGGGACACCACTGCGGTATCGTATCCAATTTCAGCGGCGCTGTGATGCGGGTGAAAAGGTTCGCCCAGACGGGCGAATTCAACCTTTAAAAAAGTTATATCGAAGGGCGCATTATGCGCGGCTATGGAGTCATCCCCAATAAATTCGCGAAGTTCCGGCAGAACTTCAACCGGATAGGGTGCGTCTTTCAAATCCGCATCGGTGATGCCGGTCAGGCGGATGATTTCCTCCGGCAGCGATTTTCTGGGATAGATAAGCGAAGTATATTTATCCGCTTCAGCGCCGTCGACGAAGCGGACAGCGCCGACTTCGATGATGCGTTCGGACTGAGGGTCTAAACCGGTGGTCTCGAGGTCTATCGCCACAAATCGGTCCAAACCGAGGCGCTTCAATATGTTAGTTTGGAAATCCGTGAATTATATGTAATTAATCTAAATCGTTGAGCATTGATTTTACTTGCTGTTCGAGGACTGGCAGATCGTTTTGAATCACTTCCCAAACAGTTTCTAAATATATACTGAAATATTCATGGACAATAACATTCCGAAAGGCTTTAATTTCACTCCACTCGACTTGGGGATAATTCGCTTTAGTATTATCAGGAACTTTATTGACCGCCATCCCAATAACTTCAAAATTCCTTAAAACCGCATCAATGGTTTTAGAATCGTTCTTGAAGCTGTTAAAATCCATACCCTCAACATAATTCTGAATTCTCTTGATTGATTCAAGAATATCTTTAAAATATATGCTAAAATCCCGGAACATCGATCGCCTCCGCTAAAATGTATTTTTCCAATCCCTTTTTTATACAATCCTTCGGCACTAAATCGACTTCTCGATGAAACAAGTCTTCTAAATAGAACTTCAGATGCATATAATTACGAAAAGTAATATTTTTAAGTTCAATTAAAATATCGACATCGCTGTCATCGGCCAATTCATCCCGCGCCGCCGAGCCGAATACGGCTAAACTGGTCACGCTGAACTTGAGGATTTCCTCGCGATGGTCTGAAAGCAGTTGGAAGATTTTTCCCCGGCTTAATATGTGCGTTGTTTCCGGCATTGATTTGCATTCAATGTTTGCAATTATTGTTAGAAAGGGCAGGCACGATTGCCCGCCCTTTAAAGTGCTGTTAATTGCGGATGTACCGCAGTTTCAACTTCCGGTTGGCGGTTACTTCGTCCAACTGGGTTACCGGAGTGGTGTGGGGCGCTTTCTTCACAATTTCCGGGTTTTCATCGATTTCCTTGTCGATGGCGATCATCGCCTCAGCGAAAGCGTCCAATGTTTCCTTAGTTTCCGTTTCAGTAGGCTCGATCATTAGCGCCTCCGGGACTATGAGCGGGAAGTAGACAGTCGGCGCGTGGAAGCCATAATCCAACAACCGCTTGGCGATTTCCCGGGTCTTAACCCCCCGTTTCGCCTGGCGGCTGCCGGAAAACACCACTTCGTGGAGAGGATTATAGCCGTATGGTAAATCAAAATTGTCGATTAACTTCTTCTTCAGATAATTGGCGTTGACAATCGCCGCCAGACTCACTTTGGTCAATCCTTCATAACCCATCATTAGCAAATAAGCATAGGCTTTGATGAATACATTGAAGTTGCCATAGAAAGAACCCACCCTGCCAATGGAAAGGGGTCTGTCAAAATCAAAAATATAGCCTTCATCTTTCACATCGATAACTGGAACAGGCAAAAACGGTTCCAGCTTATCGCAGACAACTACCGGTCCCGAACCCGGTCCCCCTCCGCCATGCGGGGTGCTGAAGGTCTTGTGCAGGTTCAAATGCACCAC
>JABMRZ010000329.1 GCA_013202315.1 Candidatus Tariuqbacter arcticus
CTTGCAATAAATTGGTTAATATTATAATACTTAATAACTTACAAAGTGACAAGTGAAACGCATTGGAGGGAACGCAGATCTGCGTTCCCTAGGTATTCCCCTGTGCTGTCGACTCTCCGCAGTCGACAGTTGCTGCTTGTAATTTAGGCGCTTACTGCGACCACATCGATAAAAAATTGTCGATGTTTCATAGTGGTGTCTACTCTCCGCAGACTGTCCGAGAATGCAGAAAACGGTGTCGTTTCGGCTTGTCCGGAATCGGCTCGAATTTTAAATTTTAAATATTTTTAGCTAGTTCTTCGATGTTTTGTATGAGTAAAGCATCATACCGAACAGTCGGCACCCCGAAGGAGGAAAATTGGGTATGGATTCCCGTTAAAATCCCTCGGTAATGACAGCCCACTAAACCCTATACCCTAAACCCTAAACCCTAAACCCTATTTTCACGAGAAATATGACTAATCAAAACAGAGCGTATCTTTTCGTCGCAATTTCAGTCCTATTCTGGTCCACCGTCGCCTCAGCGTTCAAACTGGCTCTCCGCGAATTAGACTTCATACAGGTGTTGTTTTTCTCCACCTGCGCTTCTACCCTAATCCTATTCCTGATACTGTTTCTGAGCGGAAAAACGAAACAGCTTTTCCAGCAGACACCACGCAGCTTGCTAAACTCATCCCTGCTCGGACTGATAAATCCCACCCTCTATTACCTGGTCCTCTTCAAAGCCTACGACCTTCTACCGGCGCAGGAAGCTCAGCCTTTGAATTGGATTTGGCCGATAACCCTCTCGCTGTTATCGGCTTTGTTGTTGAAGCAGAGCTTAGGGAAGAAGTCGATTGCGGGTATCTTCATTAGTTTCGCCGGTGTGCTGGTGATTTCCACCAGAGGCGATTTATCCGCAGTGAAATTCACCAACTTAAGCGGTGATTTACTGGCGGTTTCCAGCGCGGTTATTTGGGCGTTCTATTGGATTTTCAACCTTAAGGACAGCAGGGACCCGGTGGTCAAACTGTTCCAAAATTTCTTTTTTGGCTCGATTTACAACGCAATAGTCCTGTTGACATTATCGGAATTCACCCTGTCTCCGCTGAACGGGATATTCTGTTCAATTTATATCGGGCTGTTCGAGATGGGCATCACCTTCATCGTTTGGTTGAAAGCGTTGAGTCTGGCGCGAAACAGCGCTTCCGTTGCCAATTTTGCCTATATCACTCCATTATTATCACTGGTTTTCATTCACTTCATAGTGGGGGAAACCATTCTCTTTTCATCACTCGCGGGTCTATTCCTGATAATCGGAGGGATTCTGCTCGGTGCAATCGGAAACGCCCGGCGAGCTTCGAGTAATCACTCCGCCGCTGTTAAATAAATTCCATCAACCCGTAATTACTTTCACACTTTCACATTTATAGCAATACCATAGCGGTTTCCGAAAAGATTTTCCTATAATCCCCCTTAATCCCCCTTTAAAAAAGGGGGAAACATAGGACATTTTTTTCAAGCACGGCAATAAAAATAAATTCCGATGTTCAAGTTTGTATAGTGTATAAAAACAATGGATTCCCGCTTTCGCGGGAATGACATTTGGTTAGCATTTGAATATTGTAAAATGTGATTTGCGCAAATAATTATTTCGTTCACTATAGATCCTTTCAACCCGCAATTACTTTCACACTTTCATACTTATCACTTCAAAAGAACAATCTTCCTCACCGCCATATTCTCTCCGCTGGTGAGCCGCAGGAAATATATTCCGCCCGCCAATTGTTCGCCGTTGAACCGGAAATCGTATTCCCCCGGCTGAAGGACGCCCAAATCCGATTCCTGAACCGTCTGCCCGGCGATATTGAATGCCCGTATCTGCGTAACCGCTTCTTTCGCTATCTGGAAATTAATCACCGCTGACGAATTGAAAGGATTGGGATATATGGAATTAAGCGCGAATGTACCTGGAATCCCCTCGCCCCGTAATGAAACACCAGCGCCGAGGCAATAGACCTCTTCCGGTATACTCCACATCGAATAGTCGGCTTCACCATCAAACGCCCTCACACGGTAATATACAAACCCCGGTTCAGACCCAGGGTCGACCTGAAGGAAAGTGTCAGGATGACTTTCAACCAAAATAGTCTCCGATTCATACTGAACAAAGGGATAAATATCATCCACATACCAACCTTCACCCAAAACCCACCAGTCGGTTATATAGACGAAAGAAAACAAAATACTTTCACCGGTATAATCGGATAGGTCGAAGACCGCTTCCACCCATCCGTTGGAACTGCCGGTGATGCCGTTGCCGATGTTCTTGCCGTTGGGGTTGTAATTGGTGGTGATATTCCCTTCGATGGGTTCAAAGGCATATCCGAAATCCCTGGACACCATTAAATAGCCGTAATCATAATCATCCTCTATGTCATACCAGGTCCAGAATCTCAAAGTATCCCCCGGATTGACCTGATATAATTCTATCGTCGCCAGCGAAGTTTGAGAGTTATTCACCGCATTCGAGAAATAACTTAGGTTGGGCGAATGGCAGCGCGCGGTGGACAGAGTGAATCCATCGACTTCCCATCCGGTGACACCAGCGCCGCTTTCCAAATCGTTGGTCACCACTTCCCAACCCCGCAGTTCGGCGATATCGAAGCCGGCCGGCGGATTGATGGGATCGGTGTTGGGATTCCAGCTTAAAGTGAATTCGCCCGCCACAGTATCGACCGGAGTAACGGTGGGTATCGCCGGCGGCAGCGCTCGCCAGGGGTCGTCGGCGTATCCTGCTACGAGGAGGTTGGGTCCCAAATTCTCTTCGCACAGCGGGATTATGCGGTGTTCCGGCGGCCAGAAATTGTCATCATAATTACCGACTTCGGGGACATAACATATTATCTTCGCGTGGGAGGTATCGCCGTACATCCAGTCGTTAGCGCCGCCGTTGACCGTATAAAGATTCATCCAGGATGGACCCACAATATAACCGTTGTATTGGGACATTTCCCACCCCAATTCGGAAAGCAGATCGTGGTCTTCCGTATAGATATAATCGTAGCCCCAGGAATGGACATACAGATTCGAGTATGAATGGTAGTTGAGGGTAATGGTGAAATGGCGGGAATCCATAAAATCACGGATGGCGGCTGTTTCCGGTTCCGAAAAAGGCGCGGCGCCACGATAGGTCGGGCTGCCCATATCGGGGCTGGAGCCTTGATTATTGTAGCCCCACATATAGCCGAAGTTGCGGTTCAAGTCGACTCCGTCATAATCTTCTTCGAAAGCGCCGCTGTTGTTGTTGTCCCGCATATTCTTGCGCCACATCCCGCCGCCGCCGGGATTGGTCTCCTCGTTATGCACATAGCCATCGGGATTGACGACCGGGCAGAAGAACATTTCCCGGTTATCGACTAAATAAGCAACTTCAGGGTCGGTGGGATAGTTGTCGGTCAAATAGTGCATGAAATACAGCAATATTTCCACCGTAATGGGTTCGCGGGCGTGAATCAGGGAGTTATAGAAAATCTCCGGCTCGTCTTCGTCGATTTCAGGGTTGTCGGAAATTTTCACCATCCATATCTCCCGCCCTTCCAGTGATTGCCCGATGGAGTAGGGTTGTCCGACTATTTCCGGGAAATCGAGGTGGAGCTGGTTAATCTCCTCCACCGCTTCATCGAAAGTATGGTATCCGCCCATTGGATCCGCCTGGTTCAGCCGGGCGGCGAAGAAAGCTTCCATATTTTCGATAGCGATGGTGAAGGTGAAGCCGTTCGCCATCAGCGTTGCTTCATCGCCGGGGGTGGTCACTATGTGGACTATACCCGCCTGATAATCGACATCGGCGATATCCATCCCCAGAGTTTGCAGGTCGGTGATTGTCGTCTTGGAGTTTATCCTGATTTCGACCAGATTATGGCTGACATCCGCCAGCGCGTTGACGGCGATGATTAAACAGATCAAGAATATGATTCTGCGCATAAGAAAATCCTTTGGGTAGTATTTGATTGTTTAATTTTTGTTGAAAAAGTCGTTTTTTATCATTGAGAACGCAGTGTAGCAATGTTTAACTTATTAAAGAACAGATAGATTGCTTCGTCGCTTCGCCTCCTCGCAATGACAGTTTCAGAGTTTTTCTACAATAACTGTTTATAAGATAATCCAAAATACTCCAAAAATCAAGCTAAAACGCGATGACTTAGCGCAAAAAACGCCGCGGGGATTTTTTTGTTCCCAACGGCGCTTCCTTATAAAAACGCAATCCCAAGCGCCAATGTGGGGGCGTTCAACTGAACGCCCTCATCAGCCGAACACCCTCATTACTTAACCAACAGCGCCTTCACTGTCTTGGCATACCCTCCCGCCGCCAGCTTGCAGAAATATATCCCCGAACAAAGCCCCGCCCCAATACAACTAACCGTATGTTCCCCCAGCGGAAAGAACCCCACCGCCAGC
>JABMRZ010000330.1 GCA_013202315.1 Candidatus Tariuqbacter arcticus
ATAATAGGGCTGGGAAACCCAGCCCCTACGAATTAGGGACAATTAATAATATCGTTTATTATAATAAAAGATATTAATTCTTGTTATTTACATGTCAGGGTTGAGACAACCCTGACTCCAGGGTGGGTATCTTCTTGTGGAGTCGGGATTGCCTCAATCCCGACATTTCTACACAATTATTTATGTCGCTCATTATAGTTTGCATTACCCACACTATATATCGAAGAATCTATTATAAGAATATTTTATGAGCGGGAACCGAAAATCAAAACGAAGGAAGATTGACAGGGAAAAACCTTCCCCGGCGAATATTCCGACCAGGCGTTTTTCCGCATTAGGATGGGCGGCGCTTGGGGGACCGCTTTCGATTGTGCTGTTCCTTCTGATTTTCGGCGGCAGAATACCTTATTTGACGGATTATTCCGCTCAGGAAGCGAAGAAAGCCGCCGAAGAAATTTGCCGGTTCGGCAAGGAACGGATGAGGACCAGCCAATATCAAGCCGCCCATACAATGTTTATGGAGGCTCTGAAGATAAAGCCCGATTTACCCGACGCTTATATCAACATCAGTCAAATATATTATTTGACGGGGAACATTCCTCAAGCAATCGAATGGCTGGAAAGAGCGATCGCCCTCGATTTGCCACAGAAGGATTTACTGTTCAATAATTTGGGATTACTATACGCGCACAGCGGTGATTTCCCAACCGCCCTGACGATGTTCGAGCGGGCGTTATCTTCGGGTATGAAACCGGAACAGGTTTATAACAATATCGGGACGGCGAATTTATCGCAGAGAAATTACCCTCAAGCGGTTGAAGCCTATCGAGCCGCAATTGAACACCGTCCGACCGTCCGAAGTATGTACTATGAAACTCTTCGCCGGGTAGTGGCGGAATATTATGGTGATGAGGAGCTTGAATATGTTTATCGGGCGGCGAAGGGACAGCTTGAGCGGGGAGTTATGGATGAGGAATTGGCGGTGTATGACAGCGTCAGCGTATTCAGATTCGGCCGGAGCGCTCATCGTCAGGCGGAATTATATGAAAACCTCGCCCGCGCCCTGGAATTGAACGGCGAATTTGATGAAGCGATGAAATATTGCGGGGAAGCGTTGAAGACAAAGCCGAATTCCGCCAATCTCCATTTCCAATTGGGGGGGTTATATTTTAGAAAAATGAAGCTGAATGAAGCCCGCCGTCATTTTGAGAGGGCGGTCAGACTCAATCCAAAATTGAACAGCGCCCGCCTCGCCCTCGAAGAGGTCAAGCGGATGATTGAAGGTATAAGAGAAAACTAAGGAATCGGTTATATACTCGAATCAGCTTTTCAAACAACTCCTCCAGTGTTGTCATTCCAGCATTCATTCAGCGGGAATTCACTTCTGTATCTTCCGTATCTTCTGTGTTTCAAATCGCAACAACTTTCATACTTTCACACTTTTATACTTTCATACTTATTACTTCACCAATATCATCTTCTTCACATCTTTATATCCATTTACCTCCAGCGTAATCAAATACACACCGCTGGAGTACATCTCAGCATCCCACCTCAATTGGTGCTGACCAGGGGATATCTGCCCATCGATCAACGTCGCCACAAACTGCCCCAACCCATTATACACCACCACCTTTACCGGCAATTCCCGGTCTAATGTGAAAGGAATCGTGGTAGATGCATTGAAAGGATTGGGGTAATTCTGATGGAGGGAAAAAGTGGAGGGTATATTCGGAGGGATATCGCTTACTGAATTGTATTCCAAATTGCGGTAAAAGGTAACGCCGCCGTCATAATAGTTGCCCATAAACAAATCAGCGTCATCATCGGCGTCTATATCCCCGAAGAAAACTGAATGACTTTTGGAATGAAAACTCAAATCTTCCCAGAATTCAGATGCCAATATGAAGACTGCATATTCTGGTGTGCCAATGTTTTCGTAATAAGAAATACCATAGTTATAAAGGCTGTCTGAGTAGCTCATAAACAAATCAAAGTCGCCGTCATCATCTATATCGTGAAAAAATGATGACCCACAAGGAAGGTCTTGATAATTTTCAGTTTCCAGAACAAAATTAGGGATTTCAGGTGTCCCCTCATTCCGATAGAAATATTGACCGTAGCCCCAGGTTGTGACCAACAGATCATAATCTCCATCATCGTCGATATCACAAGCTGTGGGTCTAACTGAAAGATCCGGCAGACCCGGTAAATAATTGTATGTAACTATTTCAAAAAGCGGATCCTGCGGAGTGCCGATATTCTCATAAAGCTCGACTTTCCCCTGTGATTCTATATCTTCCCACCCCGCCAACAAATCGTAATCATCGTCATTGTCCAAATCGACAAATTCCGGAGCTAACTTCGCCGCCGGAGACAGCCCCTGGAAATTCTCTTCCATGAAGGTGAAAAACGGTATTGAATCCGTCCCCGTGTTTTCGAAATAGGTCAATTGACCGTTCCCGCTGCCGATGAACAAATCCAAATCCCCATCAGCGTCGATGTCAACTAATCGAACAACACTCCGCCAGCCGGTGTCGATGGTGAAATAGCTTTCGGTAATTAGCTGGAAATCATACACCTCCGGCGTGCCAATATTCTCGAAATACCTGATGCCTCCGAATGGAGTGTACACTCCGGCGGTTCCGGTCCCTACGAACATATCCAAATCACCGTCCCCGTCAATGTCAACCAATGTAGGTGCCGCGTCATTTCCCACATCGGGAACTATGTTCTGTGTAACTACAGTGAAATCGTATTGATAGGGAGTGCCGTCGTTGCGGAGATACCAGATGTGACCGTCGTCCTCACCTATTACTATATCCTGATCAGCATCATTATCTAAGTCACAGATATTTCGACCTTTAACATAATTTATCATCTCTATAGTATCTGTAAAAACATAGTTAAAATTAATTTGATTACCTATGTTTTCATAATACCAAACTGAACCACTTATTATATCAAAATCGCCATCATTATCAAAATCGCCAAAATCAATAGTTGAACCTATTATATCTGAAAGTGTATCTGCAATGAAAGTAAAGTAGGGTAAACTTGTCGTTCCAATGTTCTTATAATAGTATTTCACCATACCATTTACAACAAACAAATCTGAATCAACATCATTATCAATATCACAAAAAACAGGTTGACTCCAAATACCAATATCAATCGAATCATAAAAGTCCGACACAAATTCCCATTGCAGTTCCATAGCTGTACCCACATTCTCAAAATACCACAATTTACCAGTATTATCGCCGATGAATACATCATAATCTCCATCACCATCAATATCAACAAATTCCGGTTTGGAATCGGTCATTCCCCCTGCCCAGGGAATAGGGATAATTCTCCCATTCTCTTCCACCGGTATCCCCTGCGGCTGCCACTCCATCGGCTGAGTGAAGGTTAACAAGGGGAATAATAATAATATAAGCGATTTTTTTATTTTAAAACCTGTTTTTAAGGAAGATAGATGTTTACAACGGATTAAATAGAAAAAACAGATAGATAGTTTAAAAAAGGGGGATATTCACAGTAATTAAGTAATTAAGTAAAATTCACAACGGATTAAACAGATGAAACAGATATGCGGGCGCCCCGCACTTTGAAATATACGAAACGCCCGCTTCAGTGTCAAGATCTTACTTCAATAAAAGCATTTTATTCGTGTCATTGAATTTGCTGTTCTTGACTGTCCCTTTAGCTTCCATCGTCAGGATGTAGATTCCCGAAGCGACGGGAACGCCGGAGGAACTCCGTCCGTCCCACAGGGCTTTGTGATTACCAGCCTGCAGTATACCATCCTCCAAAACCGCTATTCGCTGTCCCAAAATGTTATAAATCGCAATCTTCACCCGAGATTCGGTGGGCAAAGCAAAAGGGATGGTGGTGGTGGGGTTGAAGGGATTGGGGTAATTTTGATAGAGCGAAAAACAGGCGGGAATATCTATGGAATGATTGGAAACCGAGTTGTTGTATAATAAATTGCGGTAAAATAAAACACCTCCATCTGCGCTTCCAATGAATATATCCACATCCAAATCATCAGGTAGTGTCCCCTATTCATTGTGATATTTCCGGTCTTGCGAGTAAATAGATTACGTTCCAAGGTGCATCTGCTATTCCTGCAGCTTGTGCCGGTGTTCTTGGTGTCGAAGTCCCATTCGGATTTTCGCTTAGAGTCATATGCGGTTTTACGAAATTGTAATAGGCAATGGTTATTGCAATTCTGCTTTCAAACGATTCATTTTCCTTAGCGAAAAACAGGCTCTTGCGATGCAAGTTACCGTTGTGTTGACCAAGCGTCCCGTTTGATCGTTCGATGTAAGAGGTATTGATTTTATTGCTGGGCGACCTCTCCAACCGTTCTTCGATGCGTTGAGGATTACCATAAACAATCTTTCACTCTATTCTGACTACCCGGTTGTTTTTGCGAACCTTATGGACTACAGAGTAGTCCAATTCCAGGAAGCGTGCCGTGGCTCTGACACCATTACCCTCTGCCACCAAACGGATAATCATCTTGATGGTATTAGCGGAGTATTTGGAACCGAAGAAAGCCGTGTTTCGAGTCTCAGAGAACCGTTTCTTGCAGGTTTTGCATTGCAGAAGCTGCCGATCAAATTTGCCGTAAGTCCCGGATTTTATGATGTTTCCTTGTCCTCGTACTCCATAATGGATACAGGATTCGTTAACACAAAAGTATTGGTTGATTTCGAGCATGTTTTTTCTCCATTGAGTTGAACATACTCAAATATAATGAATAATCACAATACATACAAGAAATAA
>JABMRZ010000331.1 GCA_013202315.1 Candidatus Tariuqbacter arcticus
ATTAGAAATATCGACAATTTTTTGTCGATGTCGGTGCAGTAAGCGCCTAAGTCGCTCATACAGCGTAATCAGGCGGATTTTAAACCTGCATCATCAGTATACTATAGCTTACTATTTTAACTAAATTAATCAAATTTTTCAAATATTTTATCGCATATTTTCACATCATCTTGTAAAACAAGGGATTTATTCAAGGCGCGGTGAGTTTTCTCATTGTGTATCCTTCTTCAGTCCGTTCCACACGATAATAATTCCTACCGGGGTATTTTTCCATAAGAAGGCGGCTGCGATTCCCCAGATCTCGGGCGAAGATTATATCATTTTCCTCGATATATGGCGACATATAAATATATCCCTGTTTCAGGGGTATGTAGAGCTTATCCATATCCTCTGTCGGCGGGGGCAGGAAGCGGATATCGCCCCAATACCGATTTAAAGCCTTTCCCAAATGCGATAGAGGCAGAATACGCCCATAGCCGCCTTCCGGCTTGAGGCCGAGGCTTTTCAAAGCGCCTTCAACCGCATAATCGGACAGCCGCCAGGAATAATACCACGCCTGGCGGTTGGTGAAGCCGAGACTATATAAGCGGGCGTGCCGGTCGGTGGAAGGGTAATCGTCCAAGAAGACGATGGCGTTTTCAATCCCTTCAGACTCGATGAATTCGTTGAAATTATTATCCACATCCCGATAGCTGTCGGAATAGTATCCCAGCCGCGCTGGCAGAGAAATTGTTCCCCATAGAATAAAGAGGATGATTCCGCCGGTGATGAAGCTCCATTGAGTCGCCGCTTTCGACCAACCCGAATCCCGTAAATATCGATAAAACGTCTTCAAGCCTAATACCGAAACAATTAAAAGCGGGAAAGCGGAAGCGTAAGCGAACCGGGGCCCATAGACCATATCGACATAGAAATAAAAATAGTAGCCGGCGAAGCCGCAGATTCCCGCCCAGAACAGCGCCCATTCCTTCCAGCTCCTATTGAATTTGCAGAACAGCCAGAGGACGACTCCTGTCAATGCGGGAATGGGGATTTCGAACAGACGCAGGTTCAAACCGTGCAGAAGTGCGGCTAAATGGACTAAACCCAATTGCGGTGTATGAGGCGGTCCCCAGGGGGACTGTCCGAAAAACAGACCGCTGTTCCCGCCCCATGCCGCTTGATATCCTGCGGTGAAGAATGAACCGGCGGTGAAATAATTGTCCAGGAAGTAGGGAATCGAACCGAGGATGAACCCAATTCCCGCCAGCAGGATTCCCAATCCAACCCGCTTCCTCAAGGCGAACAGCGCCAAGGGCAGATTGAAGCAGAGCGCGGTATAAGGTCTGATGATGAACATCAAACCGGCGGCTAATCCCCATAATAACAGAAATAGAGGTTTTTTACGCTTGGCTTTCAGGAAGAACCACAGACCAAGTGCGCCCCAGAACATCGACGCCGGATGGCTCATAAAGGAGCCGGACATAAATATCACGAACGGTGAAAGCAGGAACAGGAATATCCACCAGCGCGAAACGCTTAACTCTTTCAGCGCCAGCCCGAAGATTATCAATGTCAAGCCCGCCAGCAGGGGGTTGAGCAGTTCAGGATGTCCAATGATTACGCTCGGAACCATCATCATAGCGAATCCGGGCGGGTATTGCGAAAACCAATTCCCGCCTTTGACTATTAGGAATGGGTCGAAGAAAAATTCTATTAATTCCGGGGCGGGGACGGTGAAACTGCCTGAAGCGTAAGTCTTCGCCTGCCATAATTGCACCACGGCGTCGCCGACATGGGGTATTCCGCCGAAGATTATTTTACTTGCGAGGAGACATAATGCGAAGAGAGCGATTCCGCAAAGCGGGAGCAGATATTTCCATTCCAACTTGAAGGTCAACGACGGCAATTTTCGCGATAGTAGAATTCCCGCGCCGGTTGAAGTTAAATACAGTCCCGCTAATCCGAATATATTCTGAAAAATTAGTAATACGCACACGGCTATACCGGACAAGCCATAATTCAATAGTTGCGGCGGGAAAGTGGTCAAAGCGAATATTCCCAGCGCCAACAGCGCCCCTTTGGGAAGATTACTGGGTATCCTCATTAACCCAAAGCAGACGGAGATGATAATTCCGAGAACAATTGCGCTCAATCCGATTATGAAGCAGCTTCCGAAAACATTCATAGATTGCGAGAAGGAGCCGCCGGAGATGATATACTCCACCCCCTCGGGGTTCAAGCCGATTCCGCCCCAGACATAGACTGCTCCGGCGAGGAAGATAACACCGGCGGCTAAGCGTCCGAATGTTGATTTTTTATCCATCTACCTTATTCTGAGAGTGTTGATAAATAATCAAGTTAACCTCTTAATTTCATAATTATTAGTAATATATATTGTCACCCTGAACGAAAGTGAAGGGTCTCCTAATGGTCGTAATTAAATAGATAACAGGAGATTCTTCACTTCGTTCAGAATGACATTACACATCTATCAACGCCCTCGCTCTACCAGAGTTTCACTCGGATGCCGAGGCTATGCTCATTGGCGATGGATTTATCCCAGCGGCTTTCGGTGATAATGCTGAAGCGGTCAAAATATTTAGTGGTGAAGGGCTGGAAAGCCAGCAGGAATTCGCCGTGATAAAAGCCTTGGTCACCCAGATAGCGGTCGATGAACCCATAGCCTTCCAGCCGCCCTAATTGGAAGAAAACATTCGGGCTGACCATAGTGGTGTTTGAATCGGTGCGGTATGTTTCCACATACGCGGTGGAGAAAAAGTCGACCGCCGAAGCGGAGGTGAACAGCGCCAGAATGAATGTGATTGCGATTAGTTTTTTCATTACGATACCTTGATAATGTTTATTTTGAATTATTGGATTCATATTATAATTTGGATATCCACAGCCTATAGCCAATTTTCAGATTAAATCAGATAAAATTACATACTCAATCGCTTCAATTGCAAATATTTTGAGCAAAGCCCTTGAATTTCTCGATAATATTTTTTATATTGTAAATGTACCGTAGGGGTGGTCCCGATAAGGGGTCCTGAGATAAAACCCTCAGTATCTGATCCGGATAATGCCGGCGTAGAAAACGGGTAAATATCAATTAAGTTAAAATACCGTCTCAGTCGCCCCTACGGACTCAGGCGGTTTTTTTATTTATAGAGGTTATAATGAGAGCTGTATACACAGTTGTTTTAACAGCCGAAGCTCTTGCAAAAGTCTCGATAGGACTCTTACATGTGTCTCCGTTATAAATATATTTAATAACACACATAATTTATTTACAGGAATTTAGACTATGAAAAAATCAAACTGCATAATTATCTCAATTCTTGTTTTTTTATTGGCATCTGCTTTAGCTGTAAATGCCCAAATCGCCGTTGCCGTTATGGAATTGGAGGCTAAAGGCGTTTCCGAAGTGGAAGTCAGCGCCTTAACCGACAGGCTGAGAACCGAACTGCTGCTCACCGGAAAATTCACCGTTATTGAACGGGAAATTATGAAGGAAATCCTGAATGAACATAGTTTCCAGATGTACGGCTGTACTTCAACCGAATGCGTCGTTCAGGCAGGTAGAATTCTCGGTGTTGAACAGATAGCTGCTGGCAGCGTGAGTAGGGTGGGAAATACTTTTTCCATCAACCTGAGACTTGTAGATGTAGAAACGGGCGAAATCCTGAAAGGAGTGCCCTACGATTACAAGGGTGAGATAGATAATCTGCTGAGCGTAGGAGTGAACTATGTCGCTTTGGTTATCGCCGGATTGGATGTCGGCAAACCGGAAATTGGCTATGTTCCTCCTGAAGATGTACCTGAAAGTCCGTCAGCTGTAATTAGTATTGCGGCTTGGGGGCTTGAAATCCAGGGGCGCATCGTCGATGCGCAGAACGGCGAGCCCCTTTCCAGCGTCAATGTGATGGTGGAAGGCACTCACATCGGCGCTTTCACCGATATGGAGGGAATGTTCCGCCTAAAGAGAGTTCCCGAAAATGAATTCGTGCTGACGGCTGGACATATCGGTTATCGGGTGGAGAAGGTCTTAATCGACCCCCGGCAAATCCATTCCATCGATATAGAGCTGGAGCCCATTTATCTGGAAGGGGAAGAAGTGGTGGTGACTTCCACCAGAGCTGACTTTTCCAGCGCCCCCATCACCTTCACCAACATTTCCGCCCAAGCGGTCAGGGAAGGGTATCACAGCCAGGAATTTCCTCTGCTGATAGAATCTACCCCGGGGGTATACGCTTATTCCGATGCGGGAAATCCTCAGGGGTATTCCTACTTGAAAATCCGAGGGTTCGACCAGAAGCGGGTGTCGGTGATGATTAACGGCATCCCCTTGAACGATCCGGAAGACCATCAGGTTTATTGGGTCGATATGCCCGATTTGGCGGCGAATGTGGATGATATTCAGATTCAGCGGGGGCTGGGCTATTCGCCTTATGGTCCTTCATCCTTCGGCGGGTCGGTGAATATCCTGACCACCCCTGACCCTCAATCCAGGAAAATGGAAGCGGCGTTTGGCTATGGCAGCTTCAACACCCGCAAGTTTTCCGCCCTGTTCAACAGCGGGGTGGTGGACAACACTTATCAGGTTTACGGGCGCTTCTCTCGCATCACCACCGATGGATATCGGGATAATTCCGGCTTTGAAGGGTGGTCATATTTCTTGTCCGCCAGCCGGTATGGGCTGGGCAATACATTAACCCTGAACCTTTATGGAGGCCCGGAATTTTTACACGCCGCTTGGGACGGAACGCCGGAAGCGATACTCGACACAAACCGCACCTACAACCCCATCGAATACCGCAACACGGTCGACAGCTTCAACCAACCCCACTATGAACTGCACCATACGATGGAACTGTCGGATAATCTAACCCTTGAAAATAAGCTTTTTTATATCAAGGGCAAGGGCTATTGGGAAATCTACAAAAACGGCTGGTACGGCGAAGGGGAACAGTTATATAATTACGGGTTGACCAGTAATGACACCCTTTTTTCGGATTTGGTGCAGCAGCAGTGGGTGGATAAACATCAATGGGGGTTCATCCCGCATATCAGATTTAACGCTGAGCCATGGCAAATGATGGTTGGGGGGAATTTTAACACTTTTCACAGTCATCATTGGGGGAAGATTAATTGGGTGGAACAACCGCCCGCCGGCAGTGAACCGGACTACAAAGACCATGACTTCAACGGCGATATTTGGGAAGCTTCCCTGTTCGGGCATCTGTCCTATGAGGCGACTGAGCGATTGAATTTGGTCGGCGACCTGCAATACCGGCATCTGGGAATCAAATTCGAGCAGAACCCCTCCGGAGCTTTCGAGGGGGAACAGCTAAACCGGTATGAATTATCCCATAATTTTCTCAATCCAAAGCTGGGGGCAAGCTATCAAGTATTTGAAAAGACTATAGCTTACGCCAGCGCGGGGATGGCGCAAAGGGAACCGTCTCAGAGGGAATATTGGGACGCCTGGATGGGACCGGAAAACTACGGCCTCGACCCGCTCTTCGCGGAATCCGATACGGTCTGGAGCGGGGGGAACCCGGTGAAGGTGGATTGGTCGGAACCGCTGGTGGAGCCGGAAAAAGTGGTGGATTTTGAAATCGGCTTGCGCCATCGCAGCGGCAATTTCAGAGGGGCGGTCAACTTGTTCTGGATGGATTTCAGGAATGAAGTCATCCCCGGGGCGGGTATGTTCCTAGGCTATCAAGTGGCTTACAATGCGGATAAAACCCTGCATCGTGGCGTCGAAGCGGAAGCCTGCTGGAACCCATTAAAGCATGTGGAAATATACGCCAATCTCAGCTATTCGCTGAACACCTTTGAATCCGATTTATTGACCGATACCACCAATGCGAGCATCAACATTAAAGGCAGCCATATACCGTTGTTCCCGGATATTATGAGCCGGGGGCGGGTTTCCTATTCCTTTGATAATATCTTCGGTGTGAAGGCAAAACCTTCATTAGGAATGAGTTATATCGGCAGGCAGTATCTGGAAAGCACCAATATGGCATCGGCGGTGATAGACCCATATTTCACTGCGGATTTCAGGCTGATGTTGGAATCGCCTCCCCGCAACAGTATGCCCGGCTGGAAAATCAAATTGGCGGTTAATAACCTGTTCGATGAAGAATACGAAACCTCCGGGTATTACTACGATGGCAATTATTATTATCCCGGCGCAGAAAGGAATTATTATGTCGAATTGACGGTGGGGCTTTAATGGGAATTGGGAATTGGGAATTGGGAATTAGGAATTGGGAATTGGGAATTGGGAA
>JABMRZ010000332.1 GCA_013202315.1 Candidatus Tariuqbacter arcticus
ACCATACATTTACATTAATACAGTTTTTGATGTTTGTAAAAGACCTATAATGATACAAGTTTCGCAGTAGAAATTTAGCACAAGAAAGTGATGAAATTTATTGCTTTTCTACTCCTAATTTGCAATATTATATTTAGTTACAATAATATTCCAAATGGGGCGTAACATTATAGCTCTTTGGAAATGGCGGGATTGGGGACAATCCCGCCTCCACCTGCGTAGTAGTAAACTGTGGAGTCGGGGTTGTCTCAACCCCGACCTTATGAAATTCATCAAAATTAACCGCAATTTTTCAAAGTAGTAAAGTATTACGGAAATCAGCGAAATCAATCCACTGTACAGCGGATCAGCGGAAATCAGCAGTTCAAAAAATAAAATTTTCAAAGAATAATAAAAGAGGCAGCTTACAATGAAAAATCTACTAATCATTTCGACGGCGATAATTTTAACAGCGGGCGCTGTTTTCGCCGTAACCATCTATGTTCCCGGCGATTATCCCACTATTCAGGCTGGCATCAATGCCGCTATTAACGGCGATACGGTTTTAGTCGCCGACGGGATTTACACCGGCACCGGGAATAAAAACATCAGTTTTGGAGGCAGAGAAATCGTGGTCATTTCTGAAAGCGGCCCAGAAAACTGCATCATCAATTGCGAAAATGATGGAAGAGGCTTCTATTTTAACAACAATGAAACCTCCGCTTCTATTCTTTCCGGGTTTAAAATCATCAACGGGTCGGCTGATCAAGGTGGAGGTATACGGTGCGGTTATACCCCTTCAAGTCCTACAATTATCAATTGCATTATATTTAGGTGTTCCACAACATCGGATTGGGGATATGGCGGCGGTATTTACTGTGAAGATTCCAATCCGACTATAATAAACTGCACCATAACTGATAATTCGGCGTCTTCACCGGGAAATTGGGCCTATGGCGGCGGGATTTACTGCGAAGATGCCGATCCTACTATCAGCGGCTGCACCATAAGCGGGAATATCGCTGCGGGTTCATGGGCGCATGGAGCGGGGATTTACTGCGATGACTCAAATCCCACAATCGATCACTGCGCTATATATGATAATTCCGGTTCGGGAACCTGGTCGTATGGCGCCGGCATCTGTTGCCGTTACAGCTCCAATCCAACAATCGTCAATTGCACCATAAATGGGAATTCTGTATCCGGGACTTGGCAGCATGGCGGCGGAATTCACTGCAGTGATTCCAATCCTACTATCGTGAATACCATTGTCGAAGGGAATGAAGCGGGCGGAGGCATCTATTTCGACAGTGCACTTAATACTTCCGTTTCTTATGGTGACTTCTATAACAATTCCGGTGGTAATTTCACCGGCAGTCTGCCTGCGGGATTGGGGTCAATCACCGGCGTTAACGCCAACGGCGACCCTTGCGACAGGTTTTTCAACATTCTTTTGGACCCGCTTTTCGTGAACCCTGTCAATAACGATTTTCATCTTCAGGCGAATTCGCCTTGCATCGACGCCGGCGATCCGACAAGTCCTCCCGACCCCGATTTCACCGTGGCGGATATAGGCGCATTCTATTATGATCAGGGTATTGTGCCGTTGATAACCGTCATCCTGACTCCCCAGAATCCGCCAATTCAGATTCCAGCGGGCGGAGGCAGTTTCCTATATGACATCACCATCGAAAACAATGATGTAATGAATGTAACCTTTGACGGGTGGACGATGGCTGTTCTGCCCAATAGTTCCGTTTATGGTCCGTTGATTCTGCGAAGCGGTCTATCTTTAGCGCCGGGGGGCAGTATTATCAGGGAAGATATGGAGCAGTTCGTTCCGGGCAACGCTCCGGCAGGCGCTTATTATTATTTGGGTTATATTGGAGTGTATCCGGACAATATTGTGGATTCGGACTCCATTTACTTTGAAAAGCTTCCCGGCTACGACGCCGACAATCATGATTACGGCTGGTCGCTGTTCGGGTGGGACGGTGAAAATGCGCCGGTTGTTTCAACCCCGATGGTATATGCTGTGCTTTCGGCATATCCCAATCCTTTCAACCCCACAACAGCTATCATCTATCAGCTGCAAGCTGCAAGCTATGTGG
>JABMRZ010000333.1 GCA_013202315.1 Candidatus Tariuqbacter arcticus
AAGATTGTTAAAAGTAAAAGGTTAAATTTGTATTTATTGGTAATAATACACCTACAGCCTATAGCCCATAGCCTACATCCCACAACCCATAGCCTACAGCCCACAGCCTACAGCCTTCAGCCCACAGCCTACAGCCAACAGCCTACAGCCCATAGCCTTCAGCCTTCAGCCTATTCTAATCCAATATAACCCATTGCGGTAAAAAAGTCAATTAAAGCGGTTGCGGGTTTATTATCCATACAGGGGTAGACTACCGACCCATACCTGCCATATTTCGTCATAATATTTGCTATTAATACATCAGATTAGTCTATTTCAATGGAAAATGCGCAAATATCATCCATTGATAATTGAAACTTATAATTTTTGCATTATTTTGGAGGAAATCTCTTTCAATCATACCTTCTTCGAATATAACCGATAATATTTTTCCTCGCCGTTATTGAAAATTCAAGATTCGGTTCAAGCGCCCGCAGATATGAGAATGGAATCGAAGCACCGCTGACACGCTTGCATCAGGTAACCAGGATACAGCCGACTTATTCAACTAAGGAACGGAAAAGTGAAAAAAAGTAATGTGAGTTTCACCCTTTGCGCTGTTATCTCCTCGCTTATCACTGTCTTGGCGCTGTCTTTGATAAGATTATATTTTATCAGCGACCTGATGGATAGATTCTCAATTGATTTTAACTCTTTCCTTGTTCTGTCTGTTTTCGTATCTTTTGCTTTGGTGCCGCCTTTTGCGCTTCTGATTTTAATGCCGATATTCAAGAAATTAATACGAATAGAAACACTCAAGAAACGAAGTCCTTTTATAAGAAGATTAGGTCTATTACTGGTTGGAATTTTGCTTTTTAGTTGGGGTTTTTTCTCGATTCGTATAGAGTTGCATTATTTCGTGAATATAATCCAAGGTATGGCAAGTTTACTCACATTTTCTTTGACATATTATTCATTAAATAAGTTGTTTAAGGGTAATTTTGGGATTGCTTTTCAGCGGGCAGCCGCGGTTTTGATTTTGTTCTTTTGGGGCATATATACAGTATTTTTGTTGTTTAAAAGCGCTGACTACCTTAATTCTGCAATTCCTCCTGACTATTTAAGGGTGAAAGGAAATTTGCCCAATATTTTGATGCTTGGCATTGATGGGATGGAATGGCATATCGCCAATAAGCTGATAGATTCAGGCGAACTTCCCAATATATCCGCTTTGAAAAATAGCGGCGCTTACGCCCCTCTACGAACATTCAAGCCCACATCTTCACCGTTCATCTGGAATACCATATTCACAGGGTATAATCCTGAGATTCATCAGCTCCGACCCTCGGTGATTTCTTTACCTTTCAACACAATTTTCAAACGCAGCCATTCAGCGTTTCCCGATCCGTTTCAAATTGGGGCGGAGCTTTTAGTCCCCGGTAACCGGCGTATAACACATTATCCCCTCGCTTATTGGGAAATTCTAATGCGGATAGGCTATTCATCCGCAGTGATAGGCACTTGGGAACTATCCCCTTTGAGTTGCAGGGGTTTAGTGAATTTAACCGTCAACCGATATTCGACCGACAATCTTTCAAAAATGAGTCTCGAAGGTGATTATTTTTACAATGAATTAGATGAATTTGTAGAATCAATCAACATTCGTCAAGACCAAATTCCGTTTAGCGAGTGGTCGTATTTTACAATTTCAGGTGAAGTGCCAGAAGAGCTGTTCACAACTACAAATAATAAACAAGATATTGAACCATGGTTGAAAAGACTCGCCTATTTCAGAACAGTTTACGCTACCGACCGTTTTCGCTTCCTTTTAGGCAAGCAAGTATTATCAACACTGCAGCAGCCGTTCAGTTTGATGCTCTACTTACAAGGGCTTGATATAACCAGCCATTATTATATGCATCTATTTCGAGATCGCTATGATTCTATTGAGGAAAATGATTTCAAGGAGATAATTCCAAGATATTATCGCAAAATTGATGAGTGGGTGGGCGATTTGATCTCAATTGCTCCTCCCAATACCGTAATATTGCTTTTATCCGACCACGGCTTCGACCTGGACTATGTCCAACCCTTCCAGACCATGACGGGTTTCCACTTGTTTGCGCCAGATGGAGTTTTCATAATAGCGGGGCATAATATACCCAAAGGTGAGCTGGAAAAAGTCCATATTCTGGATATAACGCCGACTATATTGGACATAGTGGGAGTTCCGGAACTAATTTCTATGCAGGGAAGGTCGGCGCTTTTGCAAGACGATTACAATATCCACATCAAAGACTGGTACAGCATGCAAATTAAAGCGATGTCTCCTGAAGATTCCAGATTTCGAAATCCAGAAATTGATAAAAGACTGCGAGAATTGGGATATATAAAATAGCGCCGCTTCCTTTATTTTCATTTCCTTAGCGCTTTATTTGCCCATTTAGCCTTGACAGAATTAAAAAAAATCATTGGAGATAATTGATAAGTATTGATATAGCGTCTAACCTGAGCAAGCCGGAACCAAATTTGAAATACGAATATCGAAATACGAAACAAATTCAAAATTCAAAATTCAAAATTCAAAACTAATGCGAATGATACTTGGCACTTCGTAAGTTAATAAGTATTATGGTATTAAACGATTTTCTATCAGAAAAAACTCGACACCACACAGAATGTCCGCAATGAGCGAAGAACAATTGCCTCCCAGAGTCGACATCATTATACTAACCTGGAACGGATTGGAGGACACCATAGAATGTCTGGAATCCCTGAAATCGATTGATTATCCCGAATACAGGATTACTCTGGTGGATAACGGTTCAACGGATGGAACGGGGGAAACGATTCGGGAGCGATTCCCGGAAGTCAATTATATCTATTCTGATACAAATCTCCGCTTCGCCGGGGGGAACAATTTGGCGCTGAGTAAAACCCTGGATGAAAGCTTTGATTTTGCACTATTATTGAACAACGACACCGTAGTCGAACCCGATTTCCTGACCAGAATGGTTGAAACCGCCTTATCAGATTCCGCAGCGGGGCTGGTGGGAGCTAAAATCTATTATTACGATCATCCGGACACCATTTGGTTCGCCGGGGGGAAGGCAAACATTAAAATCGCTCGTATGCGCCATCGAGGGATCGGTGAAATCGACGACGGGCGGTTCGATGAGCCCTGCGAATGCACTTTCCTGAACGGCGCCTGCCTGTTGATTAGGTGTGAACTTCTGCGGGAAATCGGGCTGCTGGACGAAGATTTTTTCCTCTATGGCGAAGACCTCGACTTCTGCTTAAGGGCGATAAAAAGCGGTTATAAGCTTTATTATCAGCCTCAAGCCCGGATAAAGCATAAAGTATCCCGGAGCACTCCCGCGCTGAAGAAACTGCAATTTCGGTATCGAAGCTGGCTTTTATTGATGAAGAAGCACACCGCATTATGTTGGCGGCCGCTTCAGTACTTGAATCTGCTGGGAGAATTCTTCCCCTTGGTGATAGGCTTCATCCGGAGAAAGATAATTTTCGCCCATAAGAAATAATAAGCATTAGAAAATGTTCTCACCGTTAATATATATATGGACTTAAGGCGGCATATCGGCAAAGGAATATGGGCGCTTTTCGACAAGAGTTTCACTGGAATATACGGCTTCGCTCTGGTATTCTTTGTGGTCGGAAAGCTTGATCGGGGAGAATATGGTATATACATCATCGTTTTCGCCATCACCAATTTGTCTTTGCTTTTCAATAAGGGGTTTGTTCTTTACCCTATGACCAAATACGAAGCGGAGGAAATTCCCCGTCCCCGGTTATTGGGCACTGCGTTTCTATTTTCATTAGCAAGTCAACTGTTATTCGGCGTTTTATGGTTCTTTTCAGCGCCCATTTTAGCGGTGATATTCAACGCGCCTGAATTATGCAGCTTGGTGAAGTTGATTCCACTGGCGCTGCTGGGTTTTTTCTTCCGCGATTTCAGTCTTTCCTATCTCCAGGCTCACCGCCGGGTCGCCGCTCTCACCCTGCTTGACGGGGTATATTATCTCGGTATGGCTGTTTCGTTCATCGCTTTGAATTATTTGGGGAAATTAAACGGCGCTATAGATGTGATCTGGGTTCATATTATTTTCGCCTGGAGCAGTTCTTTCATAGCTCTTTTCCCGGTTTTGAGAAGGATTAAATTCGACTTCGCCTTTTCGTTGAAAGAGCTGAGAACGATTTTCCGCTTCGGCAGATATTCTCTGAGTATGGGCGTGGGTGAAATTGTCTTCTACCAATTTGATTTACTGTTGTTGGGAATCTTCTATAGACCTGAAACGGTTGCGATGTACAACGCCGCCAAGCTCCTCTTCAGACTATATTCGCTGTTGTCACAAAGTCTGAATTTATTGATATATCCCGGAACCTCTTTACTCCATTCGCAAACGCGCCTGAGCGATATAAAGACGCTGTTTGAAAAGGTGATTGGTTATTATTGGAGTGTAATGCTGGTTTTGAATATAATCCTATTCGCCGCCGCCGGTTTGGTATTGGATATTTTATATAGTGGAAAGTATCCTGATTCGGTTTTGCTTTTGAGGATATTTCTGGTATTCTCTTTCTTTGAACCTTTGTATAATATTAGTATGAATGTGCTATATGGTATGGGCAAGCCTGAGAAAGCCTTCAAACCATTGCTGATAGCCGTCCCTGTTTTTCTTACCCTTAATATTTTACTCATACCTTCCTTGAAAGGTTTGGGGGCGGCGATTTCCTTCAATTCAGCGAATATTATTGTGGCTCTGACATATCTTAAGATACTCAATAAGGAATTGGATATCACCCTTCTCAACATACTAAATAACGCTAGAAAATCCCCTATATTAATTAGGAATATGGTGAATGATTTTTTAAAGGGTGCAGCCGGAAAAGTCAACAGTTAAAGTGATGGCGGTTAAAGTTGAAAAATCCATTTTAAATGATTATCTTTTATAGTTGAACCATTATTCGCCGGAGGAGCATTCGTTTGCTTGCAGATGAATCGCCTTAATAGGGAATTTATGATATTGTTTTGTAAGGGATTAATATATTAACACCCTATATTAAGAAGAGCAAATTTCGATGTATAGTGATTCTTGAAAATTTTGTCCTATTATCATCTGTAGGGGTTTGATTAATCAAACCCCTACCAATCAAATACTTAG
>JABMRZ010000334.1 GCA_013202315.1 Candidatus Tariuqbacter arcticus
CCCAAATCCCAAATCCCAAATCCTAACCCCTATTTTCAAGAGAAACCCTCATGCCGCCATTGCGGCACAACTTAGGATGAAAATAGTCATTTATCATCAGTGATTCTGGCAATTTTATCTTTTAGCTGATAGCTGGCAGCTGGCAGCTGACAGCTATTTTCAGGGTAATTAAGGGATTTCCGTTCAGGCACTATTTATGCGGCAGAAATTGTCCCGAACCCCGTTCATCAACCGTGAATCTGGTTGAACAACACAGCTCAGCGGTCCTTTCAAAATACTAATTTAATCCTTAAACTTAATTATACCATCAATTACTGTCTCTATTTGTTCATTTTTTAAATATTGGTGAACCGGCAGAGACAGTATTTGCTGTGCCTGATGCTCGCATCGGGGAAAATCTCCTTTGGTATAGCCTAAATTGCCAGCGGCGGGCTGCAGGTGTATTGGAGTAGGATAATGGATTTTGCAGTCTATCCCCTTTTGGGCTAAATACGATCGCAGCTTATCACGCTTTTTGTGCCTGATAACAAAAAGGTGATAAACCGAAAAAATATTATCTTCCGGCGCAGGCAGAACTAAGTCCGGAATATTTGTCAATCTGTGGCGATATCTTTGAGCGTTTTCCCTCCTCGATTGATTCCATTCTTTGACAAAGGGAAGCTTGACCCGCAGAAATGCAGCCTGTAAAGCGTCAAGCCTCGCATTCGCAGACCAAAACGCACAGGTATCCCGGTCTTTCAGTCCATGGTTTCGAGCATTCTTCATCCATTCATATGTATCTTTATCTTGGGTGATAATGGCGCCGCCATCACCACAAGCGTTCAGATTCTTGAGGGGATGAAAGCTGAAACAACCAATATCCCCCCAATTACCCACTTGCTTATCTTCATAGTATGCTCCCACCGCCTGAGCGCAATCTTCGATTACCCTTAGTTTATATTGATCAGCAATTTCCAAAATCTCCCTCATTCTGGCAGGACGACCGGTCAAATGTACAACTAAAATCGCTTTAGTACGGGGAGTAATTTGCCGTTCCAAGGAGTCTGGATCAAGGTTGTAGTCATCGCCCACATCGGCAAACCGTGGAATAGCTCCCGCTAAAGCGATGGAAGAAGCGGAAGCGATGAAGGAATTCGGAGCGGTTATAACTTCATCACCCGGACCTATCTTCAACCATTTCAAGCTGAGAATTAGGGCGTCCGTTCCGGAATGAACACCCACCGCGTACCTGGCGCCGGTGAAACGGGCAAACTCCCCCTCGAATTGTTCTACTTCCTCCCCCAGGATAAAGGCACCGGAATTTAAAACCCTCTCGGCAGCAGCCAAAAGCAGGGGCATCAGTTCGCAATGTTGCCGGGGAAGATCGATGAATGGTACTCTTGTCTCAAGCATTTAATTGAAAAGTTGCCAATAGGTGAACTTACTTGCTGCGGATATCCTTTGTCGACCTGCTGAATAGAATCGCTTTCAGTCTGTAAAACGCTATTGGTACCGATAGACACAGCGCCCATACAAAACCTATTCTATATCTCCCCTGGGCGAGGGGACCGATGAGCATTGCTATATAAAAAAACCATCCGGTGATAATATAGATTAGCGGTTGGAATTGCCGGTTCCTGATCAGAGTCAACGACAATAACCAACTCAGAACTAAAATAAGTGAATACGACATGGCGAAAAGTATATATATTGTCACGGAAATACAGTCAAATCTCCCCAATAAAACCTTAAAAAGCCTGCCGACCCCCATATTTTGAAGAGACAAATCGGACTCAAGGTCGGGATCGGTTGTAAGCCCCACAAATTCCTTAAAAGCCTGTGAACCTAAATTTAAGAAGAGATGAGCGTGAATGAATTGATGTTTGATAATATCCCAGAAATATTCTTTTATTAATTTGGAAGAGAAGTCATTGTACACGCTGTCTCGCAAGGCCCAATCCGGGTGCTCCTCATCATAGCCCGCTTCTTTGAGTATTATCTTTCGTTCATTCCAAATTGCCTTAACATTCAGAAAGCCTTGAGTTTCCAGTTGTCGTATTACTAAAAAACGCCCGCATTTTTCTCGCGAAGTCTGCGTGCATATAGACTTCATATTGAAATGTCTGTAATTGTACCGGGTCATCGCCCATATGGGTATCTGGACTATCAAAACTAATAAAATGGCGGCGGTAATTTTTTCCCACAACTTCACTTTGGTAAATAAAAATATGAAGATTACGAAACCGAGAAAAGAGAACATCAAAATTCCATGGACAAACACTCCCGCAGCTATAATAGCGCCAATTGCGGCGGATAATAGTAAATACTTCTTCAAAGGAGCGCCAATCAGCTTGAAGACTAAATAAGTTGCTAAAATCTGTGTGAAAACAAATACCGTTTCCGGCTGAAGATTGACGCTGAAAAAAAACGAATACGGTTCAATCAGGAAGAAGACACATGCCCATATTGCCAGGCGGCCCAGAAAGGGAATCAGAATTAGAACTAATAATAAACCGGAAATGGCGGCGATGATTTGCTGCAGAATAATGGTTCCGAACCAAGTCCAGCCAAGTAAATTCTTAGTCAACAATAAGAAAAGGGGATAGCCTAATATTCGTTTGTGAGGTCTGTCGAGATCGCCATCGGCCAAATCTTCTGACATCTCAACATAAGTCCGTGTATCCGAAGTGTAAACCCATTTTAGCCAATGCTCCGCCTCCCATGGCTGGCCGAAGATGCAAACGAGTACTATCCGCAGCGCTAAAAGAGAGATTGTGATGGTTAGGAGAATTTTGGTATACTTGTCATCCCATTCTCTTGGTGGAGCGTATATCATCTTATCTTCAATTTCTCCATAAGCTTTACATTATAGTAAACGGGATTAGAGGGGTCTTTTATCCTCCCATCATCAAATGCGGCTCGAAGTTGTCGCACCGCATCTTGAATAGTGTGATGCGGTTCCCAACCCAATTCTTTCTTGATTTTGTCACCACTCGTGTGATAACTGCGATTATCATTCGTGGGAGTCGTAACTAATACTACATCATCAAACATACTGGCGACTAATTCAGCCATTTCGCGAACCGAATAGTTTTCGTTGCGCACATTCCAGACCTTGCCCGAAATCGCTTCCGCTTCCTTTTCTAACAGTAAAAGATAGAGTTCAATCTGATCTTCCAAGGTCAAGCTTGGACGAAGTTGCTCGCCGCCGAAAATCGTAATCCGTCGGTTGCGCCAAGCCAGATGAGTGAAGATGTTGACGGTTAAATCCAAACGCTGACGCGGACTCCAGCCGCAAAGGGTGCCGGGATGTATCACCACCGGTGCGATTCCAGCCTCCTCAAGGCCAAGTACATAAGGTATGGTATCAGATTTGTATTTAGCGTATAGAGTTAACGGCTTATGAGGAGAATCCTCGGTAACATTGGGTTCATCCTTGATCCCATATACGGAAGAACTGCCAGCGTAAATGAAACGCTGTAACGGCATCTTCTTAGCTTCCTCCAACAACATCACCACCGCATCAAAGCTGATAGATTTGGTGAACTGCGGATCGAGATCGGCTGAAGGGTCGTTCGATATGCAGGCGAGGTGGATTACATCCGTTACATCCTTCAAACTTCTCTTGACCAATTCGCGGTTGCGAAGATCCCCTTTGATTATTTCGAGGTTGGGATGCCCGCGGACACTATCGAGAACATGCTCACCAAACCAAAAAATATCCACTATTCTAACTCTGTAGCCCCGATTCAGCAATTCCGGCGCCAGCCTGGCTCCAACATAACCCCCGCCGCCGGGGACAAGAACTCTCCGCTGTTGTTTCATTAAGAGAACCTTATTGTTTTCTTTCCGCTATAAATTAAAAAAATCCTGAGTTCCGCTTCCATTGCCCAAGTGATACTCAACTTAAAGGAAGTTAGCGGGCTCGCTATAGATTTCACAACCTGCATCCCATTACCATATACATTAAGTTATCTGCCTATTCCTTATAATTAACAGTCTCTCGCTCATGGGAACACCGAACTTAATATTCTCGATGACGGGAATATTCATACTTGTGCCAAGACTAGAAAAATATTTGGTCATAAGTTGAAAAAGTAGATACTTAGCACTGAATAGTTTCTTTGTCCAACAATGTTGAACGACTTCTAATTCTATATTTTCAACAAGTTTCGTAAAAGTTTTAAGAGAGAAATATGAAAGATGGGCTGGTACTCCGTAGTGATACCAATATTTACGAAATGTTTTTGCACCGATAGAATCGATGCAAGGAATTTGGACAACGATGACACCATTAGACGTCAGCAATTCCTTGCATATCAATAAATCTTCCCTCGGATTCAAGGAGTGCTCCAATACATCGAACATGGTTATCAGATGAAAGTTGTCATTTAAGCGAACATTTTGAAGTGTACCGTACACAACTTTCCCTTTCAGTTTTAAGTCTAGGTATTTCTCAAAGTAGGTGTTAATGTCAATCCCAATAGCATCCCAGCCTTGTTCGAGCGCAACTTCGATAAGAAAACCAGAAGCGCAACCAATGTCAAGCATTCGCCCGGGTGGCTTTATATAGTTATTAATCAATTTGAACTTCAGGCGGAAGTGTTCCTTTTTCAAATCCCTCTCCTCGATATAATTTCCGTATGAATGCATAAACGAATCGGAGTAAAACAACTTAAGCTCCTCCATCATTGGTTGCGGCCAAACGAACCTAAAACCGCAGTTTCTGCACTCCTGTATCGTGTAACTTCTATTTTTATTAATAGAGTCTCTCTTTTCTAACTTTGGAAAAATCTCGCACATCTGATTACATACACAACAATAACCAATGTTGGTGTTTGAATGCATTCGTTAATCCTTTAAAAGTTTTTTATAGCAAAATATGCCGCAAACCGGTTTCCCAGTACACAGTTATGTATAACTCGTGTTCCTTGAACCAGAAGGTAACACCACTCTGACTTCATTGTCTTTTTTCGTTCATTTTTCCTATGTCTGATTTACCCTAAAAATAACCGGAACGCAAGTCCGCGAGCCGATTATTTTCATTATAAGTTGTGAGAGGGTTTGCGAAATAGACCCTCTATTGAGGGTTTTTTCCGAATAATCCTCGATCAAGAACCGCAATTATGATAATATTTTCACAATGGTGGTGAAAA
>JABMRZ010000335.1 GCA_013202315.1 Candidatus Tariuqbacter arcticus
AATTGGGAATTGGGAATTGGGAATTGGGAATTGGGAATTGGGTAGTTCACCGCACAGGCGCAAAGAATTTGAAGAAATAAGATATAAGATATAAGATATATGATAGAGGTGAATAACAATCTAAAGCCTATAGCCCACAGCCCACAGCCTATAGCCTTTTTTCAAGGTGAATTAAGGAACATTATTTTCAATATATAGTAAGATAATTAAATTACCTGCCAGAGGCTGCGCATATTCGCTGCCATTCTATTGCTTTCCAATTATTTCCAAAGAGCCATCCGAGTATCTTGAAGAGACTATTACCTGCATTTTCACTGATAATAATCCTCGCGGTTTTTGTGTGGAGCCAGACGCCGATTGAAGCGGACAGCTCAGGTGAGAACCCGGCTTCGCTTGATTCTATCGATGTGGATTCGCTGGCTTTGGAAGACACCTTATTCATTCCACCCGATACTATGGTGTCGATACCCGGCGGGGAATATATGATGGGCGAGAAGAAGGATTTGCCTGATCAGCGGCCAGTGCATATAGTTAAGTTGGATTCTTTTTATATCGATGTTCACGAGGTAACCAACGCTCAATATGGTGAATTTTTAGATGCGACGGGACATCGGCTGCCGCTTTTTTGGGATGATTCAACTTACAATCAGCCGCAGCTGCCGGTGACGGGGGTTTCCTGGTATGATGCGGCGGCTTATTGCGAATGGGCGGGGAAGCGCTTACCCACGGAAGCTGAATGGGAAGCGGCGTCGCGAGGCGGATTGGAAGGCGAAAATTACCCTTGGGAGGGGCGGATAAACGAAGAGAAGGCGAATTATCGAGTAGACCCTGACGAACCGCCGAGCGGGATAAAACCGGTGGGGCAGTATCCTCCGAATGGCTATGGGTTATATGATATGGCGGGGAATGTATGGGAATGGACGGCTGATTATTATTCGCCGACCGCTTACGCTGACAGTTCGGATTGGGATAATCCGGGTGGACCAGTGAAGAGGTCGGCGCGAGTTATGAGAGGCGGTTCGTGGAATTATACCGAGAGATTCCTACGATGCGCATACCGCAACCGGGCTAAACCGGATATGCGGAATAATTATCTGGGGTTCAGGTGTGCGAAAGGATAGAGAACAACAAATTTAGTTCGATTATTCGATGAAGAAGCGTTTTGCCTTCACATTCTTTTCCAACGGTGCAGGCCAGGAAAGCTACAATCAGGGTGCAGTCGGAGCTACAGTCAGTGTGTTTCTTAATTTGCTTTTGGCTGGGTTAAAGTTAGCTGCGGGGATATTGGGACATTCCAGCGCGATGATCGCTGATGCTTTCCACAGCATATCCGATGTTCTCACTTCGGTAACTGTATTAGTTGGAATGAAAATCGCGGCTAAACCCGCTGATAAAGACCATCCCTGGGGACATGGCAAAGCTGAAGCGATAGCAGCTAAAATAGTCGCGGTTATTCTGATTCTAATTGGGATTGAGTTGGGGTTGGAAGCTGTTATGAGCATCAGCCGGAGTGATTTTTATCCAGTCAAGCCAATTGCAATGTGGGCCGCTGTGATTTCGATCTTGGTTAAAGAGTGGAATTTCCAGTATATATGGCGAATGGGGAAGAGACTGAATTCAATTTCTCTAAAGGCTGATGCCTGGCATCATCGAAGCGATGCGATTTCTTCAGTGGCGGCTCTCATTGGAATCGCTTTCACAATATACGGAGGGAGCAAATGGCACTTTATGGACCATTTAGCGGCGATTTTCGTAGCGGTGATGATTGTCTGCGTTGGCTTTAAGTTTTTCCGTCAAGCGGCTTCGGATTTGATGGATCGCTGCATTCCACAAAGTGAATTAACGCGAATTAGAAGCGCTATACTTCAGACTTCCGGGGTGATGGGTGTCGAGGTTTTAACAGCCAGGAAAAGCGGAATGAGTATATGTGTGGAAGCGCATGTTGAAGTCGATCCGGGAATGACCGTCTTAGAAAGCCATGAAGTCGCCAGTAATGTGCGTGATGACTTGAAGATGCGTTATCCTCAAATTCAAAATGTGCTGGTGCATATTGAACCGTATTTTCCTGGGGATCATTAAGAAGTGGAAATGGAAAATAGACTATATTACGGGGATAATTTGGGGGTGATGCGGGACAGCATCGAGGATGAATCGATCGATTTGATTTACCTCGACCCGCCGTTTAATTCCAGGGCGACTTATAATATCCTGTTCAAGGATGAAAGCGGGGAATTCGCTCCTTCGCAGGTGAAGGCGTTTTCCGATACCTGGCACTGGTACGATGCGGCGGAAGATTATGATGAATTGCGAATTCGGGCGCCGGAAGCTGTGCGGCGGCTCATCGAAGGGTTGTATGATTTTATGGGTCCCTGTTCGATGATGGCTTATCTGGTGATGATGACATCGCGCCTGCTGGAAATGAAGCGGATTTTGAAGAAGACCGGTTCGCTTTATCTGCATTGCGATCCGACCGCCGGTCATTATTTGAAGATTCTCTTGGACCATATATTTGGCTTTAAGAATTACCGAAATGAAATTATATGGAAGAGGACATTGGGGCATCACCTTGCGACCAGAAGATTCGATGTGATGACGGATTTTCTGTTCTTTTATTCCAAAACGGATGATTATATTTACAATCCTCGGTTTCGCCCGTTAATAGAGGAGGAAGTAATTGCAAAGTTTCCTTATATTGAAGAGGAGACCGAAAGGCGATTCACGCATCGTCAGTTAGAACAGCCACAAAATGTTAGAACTAAAGGTGAAACGAGAATCATACAAGGAAAAACTATTAAAACAGAACAAGGCTGGCGTTGGAGTCAAGAAACAATTGATAAACGCTTTAAGATAAATCCATATTTAATATATTGGACGTCTTCCGGGCGTCCTCGTTATAAAATATACGCCGACGAGTATAAAGGTCAAAAGGTCGGTAGTCTTTGGGACGATATTATGCCCTTGAGTTCCAATGACCGTGAACGGCTGGGCTATCCCACCCAGAAGCCGCTGGCTTTATTGGAACGAATCATCGAAGCTTCTTCCAATCCGGGGGATATAGTTTTCGACCCATTTTGCGGGTGCGGAACTACGATTGAAGCGGCGGAGAAGCTGGGACGCAGGTGGATGGGCGTCGATATCACCCATTTAGCCATACAATTGATAAGGAAACGCCTTAATGACGCTTTCGAGGAGGAATGCAGGTATAGAATCATTGGAATTCCCGAAGATTACGGTTCGGCGAGGGCTTTAGCACAGCAGGATAAATATGAATTTCAATGGTGGGCGCTGTCGTTGGTGGACGCCAGGCCGTTTGGTGGCGAAGACGCCAAAAAGAAGGGCAGGGATAGGGGCATCGATGGCATATATCCCTTCATTGACGATGTCAAACGAAAGTCGAAGATAGCCGTTATTTCGGTCAAAGGAGGCAAAACGGGGCCGGTCGATGTCCGTGAACTCAAAGGGACGGTCGAGCGAGAAAAGGCGGCGATGGGGGTTTTGATCATACTCGATCCCCCCACAAAGGAGATGCGCAACGAAGCCGCCTCTGCAGGTTTTTATGAGTCTGAACTTTTCAAGAAGAAGTTTCCCCGGATACAGATTCTGTCGGTGAAGGAATATTTTGATGAAGGTCAGCGGGCGCAATTGCCGATGTTCACCGGGCGGTCAATCGCTTTCAAGCGGGCGCCGAGGGTGAAAAAGTCGGATGATAATAATCAAAATAGTCTGCCGTTATAGCTTTGGGAGATTAAGTGAAGTAATTCGAGGAATTTGAGATGAATAATACATTATATTACGGCGATAACCTAAAGATTATGCAGGCAAAAATCGAAGACAAATCGGTTGATTTGATTTATCTTGATCCGCCCTTCAATTCACAAGCCGATTATAATGTTATATTCAGGGATGAGTTGGGTGAAGCTCCACCGGCTCAGATTAAAGCGTTCACTGATTTTTGGCATTGGCCCGAAGCGGTTGAAGAATATGAACGATTGATTATTGAAGCGCCGGACAGAATACGCAAAGTCATAAGCGGATTTTATGAATTTGTGGGGCCTAATCCATTGATGGCTTATTTAGTGATGATGACTTCAAGGTTGTTGGAAATGTACCGTGTTTTAAAGCCAACCGGCTCGCTATACTTGCATTGTGATCCTACCGCCAGCCATTATTTGAAAATAATTTTAGATATCATATTCGACAAGAGAAACTTTCAACGGGAAATAATATGGCGAATAGGATGGGTTTCCGGATTTAAAACTAAAGCCAAGAATTGGGTGAGAAATCACGATACGATTCTCTATTATACCAAGAGCGATGAATTCATCTTCAACAAACAATATATACCATATAAAGAGGGATATAAGCGAAGAGGTGAGGATGACAGTCCAAAAGACAAACCGGGAATACCGATAGAAGATGTTTGGGGTATTTCAAAAGAAGAAAAGCTAACTTCAATTCAAATAATGAGCTTTTCCAAGGAAAAACTTGGATATGCCACTCAGAAGCCCCTCGCTTTGTTGGAGAGAATCATCAAGGCATCTTCCAATCCCGGCGATATAGTTTTCGATCCATTTTGCGGATGCGGGACGACGATTGAAGCGGCGGAAAAATTGGATAGGAATTGGATTGGAATAGATATCACTTATCATGCGATAAATCTTATTACAAAAAGACTCAATGACGCTTTCGGCGGGGAATGCGATTATTCTATCATTGGATTACCGGAAGATTACCCCTCCGCTCAAGCTTTAGCGACGCAAGATTCTTATGAATTCCAATGGTGGGCGTTGGATTTGGTCGGCGCCAGACCCGCTGGCGGGGTCGATGATAAGAAGAAGGGCGCGGATAAGGGAATTGACGGTATTTATCCGTTCATTGATGATATGGACAGAAAATCCAAAATCGCCATCGTTTCGGTTAAGGGGGGAAAAACCGGTCCCGAGCATATCCGAGACTTGAAAGGGACGGTGGAGCGGGAAAAAGCGGCGATGGGAATACTAATCACTCTGAGTCCGCCCACCGAAGCGATGAGAGTGGAAGCCGCAACCGCGGGTTCCTATGAATCGGAAGTGTTTAAGAAAAGATATCCGAAGATACAAATAATTTCGGTAAAGGAGTATTTCGAGGAGGGGTTAAGGGTGAAGTTACCGCTGCATACCGGCAGGTCTATTGCGTTTAAGCGGGCGCCGAGGGTGATTAAGAAACCGGATGATAGTCAGAACAGCCTTGATGTATAGCGATTTAACTTAAAAAATTCACCACAAAGGCACAAAGAACACAAAGATTCACAAAGATTTTATCATCCTGTGTTTCAGTAGTGAATTCATTTTACATTTTTAATTCTTAATCTTTTCGGTTATGCACTCAAGTCAGCTTTTCTCAACAGCCCCTCCAATGTTGTCATTCCCGCAAGCGAAGCGCGTCGGGAATCGGCTCGTTTAAAGCGAAAATGAGAGCGATTCCGGACAAGCCGGAATGACATTTCTTTAGGAGAGCTGAACAGAGTGCGTAACCGGAAAAGTAATACAAATTAGCGTTTGAAGATGAAGATAGAATTAGCCAAAGTCTACGACCCCAAGAATGTCGAGGCGAAGTGGTATCGAATTTGGGAGGAAGGAGGATATTTTCGCACGGAAGTCAATCCGGACAAGGCTCGGTACTGCATAATGATGCCGCCGCCGAATGTTACCGGGGTTCTGCATATGGGGCACGGCCTGCAGGATACCATCCAGGACGCTTTGATACGGTATTACCGGATGATGGGAATGGAATCGCTGTGGCTTCCCGGCACCGACCACGCCGGAATTTCCACCCAGAATGTGGTGGAAAAAAAGCTGCTGAAGCAGGGGATAAAGAAGGAAAATTTGGGTAGGGAAAAATTCCTGGAGGAAGTGTGGAAGCATAAAGAAGAACACGGTGATGTGATTTCTATGCAGAAGCGGTTGTTGGGGGATTCAGCCGATTGGTCGCGGGAACGATTCACTATGGATGCTCAGCTTTCGAAAGCGGTGCGGGCGGCTTTCGTGCATCTGTATAAGAAGGGGTTGATTTATCGGGGGGATTATATTGTCAATTGGTGTCCGCGGTGCCGGAGCGCTATTTCCGATGATGAAGTCAATCATCAGGAGCATCAGGGGCATTTGTGGTGGATAAATTACTATCTGAAGGGTCTGCCTAATCAGTTCATTCAGGTCGCCACCACCCGCCCGGAAACGATGTTGGGTGATACGGCGGTGGCGGTAAATCCGAAGGATCCCCGGTATAAAGGTTTAATCGGCAAAACCGCGATATTGCCGGTAATCAAGCGGGAAATACCCATCATCGGCGATTCGATGGTCGACCTTGAATTCGGCACCGGGGCGGTGAAGGTGACCCCGGCTCACGACCCAAATGACTATGAAATCAGCCTGCGGCACGGTTTGCCGGTTGTAGTGGTGTTGGATGAAGAGGGGCGGATGACCGCGGAAGCGGGTGATGAATATGTGGGTATGGACCGGTTTGAATGCCGGGAAGCGCTGATTGAAGAATTGAATGCGCGGAAATTGCTGGTCAAAGTTACCAATCATATCCATTCGGTGGGGCATTGCTATCGCTGCCGAACGGTGATTGAGCCGTATTTATCGCGGCAGTGGTTTGTGAAGATGCAGCCGTTGGCGGAGCCGGCGATTAAAGCGGTGCGCGATGGGCGGATAAAGTTCGTTCCGGGCAGGTGGGCGAAGGTATATTTCGGCTGGCTGGAAAATGTGCGGGATTGGTGTATTTCCCGGCAGTTGTGGTGGGGACATAGGATTCCGGTGTGGTATTGCGAGGATTGCGGTGAATTGACTGTGGAGATGGAAGACCCAACCGAATGCCCGAAATGCGGGGGGGAATTGGAGCAGGACCCGGATGTATTGGATACCTGGTTTTCGTCCTGGCTCTGGCCGTTTTCAACTTTGGGGTGGCCGGAAGATACGGCGGAAATGAAGTATTTCTACCCCACCGATGTGTTGGTATCGGGATATGACATTATATTCTTTTGGATAGCGCGGATGATCATAGCAGGGTTGGAATTCACCGGGGATATTCCTTATCGCACGGTATATATCACCGGGATGATCAGGGATGAATTCGGACGCTGGATGTCCAAATCGCTGGGAAACGGGATCGACCCCATCGATATGATAGAACAATACGGCGCGGATGCGGTGCGGTATTCGCTGGTGGCGCTCAATACTGAAGGGCAGGATATAAAGTTAGCGCCTTCGCGGTTCGAGATGGGGCGGAATTTCGCCAATAAATTGTGGAATGCCGGGCGGTTCCTGTTGATGCAGGGCGATTTGAAGGGGGGCGCGGCGGCTGAAATGGAATTAGCGGATAAGTGGATAGTTTCCCGATTCCAGAGAATCAGCGAAAATGCGCATTTGCAGATTAAGAAATACCGACTGAACGACGCCCTCGGCGCTATTTATGAATTCACCTGGCATGAGTATTGTGATTGGTATGTGGAATTGATTAAAGCCAGGTTGTATGGTAAAGATGAAGGGGGGCGGGAAAGGGCGCTGCAGACGGCGAGGATGATATTCGGCGGCATATTGAAGTTACTTCATCCGTTTATGCCGTTCATCACGGAGGAATTGAATCGGGCGCTTTTAAGGGAGGCTGTTGATGGCGAATTGTTAATCAAGAGCGTATATCCGGTGAGCGAAGCGGAATATTTGAATGGGAAAGCAGAATCGGAGATGTCTTTCATTCAGCAGGTAATATATCAAATCCGCAACTTGCGCGCTGAAATGAGCGTCCCTCTAATGAAGATGGCGGAAGTGGTATTATTCGGCGATGCGGTGAAGATTGCATTATTAGAAAGGCATTTGGGATATTTGACAACGCTGTGCAAAGTCGACAGAATATTGCAGGGGAAAGAAAAGCCGCGTCCGGCGGTTTCGGCGGTATTGCCGGGGTTGGAGATTTTCCTGCCGCTGGGAGATTTAATCGATATCGACGCCGAGCGGGAGCGCCTGGAAAAAGAGCGGTCGCGGGTGGAAGGGCGGCTAAACGGATTAAGGAAGAAACTGTCCAATCAGAATTTCCTGCAAAAAGCGGCGCCGGAAGTGGTGGAAAAGGAAAAGAATAAGTTGGAGTCGGCGGAACAGGAATTGGCGAAGATTGAGGCGAATATTGAATTGCTTGAGTAGGATATTTGATATTAGATATTAGATATTTGATATTGTGGGATTGGTGGGTTTGCAAAGCAGTGGATTCTCGGACAGACTGTTTCGCGGGAATGAAACAAAAGGGAGTTTTTCAACAAGAATTAAATAATTTACCTATCTATCCACCCACCTGTTTGACGCAATCAATCACCGTGCCGTCCACCCATTTTATTGCCGCAATCACTTTATCGCCGGTTTTGGGAGGCGCGGGTTTCCCTCCGCAGATATCTTCCACTTCGGCTTTCAAATCGCGGATGTCGACCATCGGTAATGATGTTCCCTTCAACTTCTCGATTAAGTCTATCCTCAGCGGATTGATGGCGATACCCCGCTCGGTTACCACCACATCGATTAATTCCCCCGGGCCGCAAAGTGTAGTTACCCTGTCTACAATGACCGGAATCCTATCCCGAAAAGAAGGGATGGGCAATATTGTGCACTTGGAAAAGAGACAATTCTGCCATCCGCCGATTCCGTGCAATAATTTTCCGTCGGAATGTGTGACCACATTGGCGTTGAAATCCACATCGACTTCGGTGGCGCCGAGGACTACCGCATCCACCATCGAAGCGAAATTCCCCTTGCCGTGATAATTGTAGCTGGTGAAGGGGGAGGTGTTGATATGGTTGGGGTTTTCGCGCATAGAACGGACGCCTTCCAGGTCGAAGGTCTGACCATCGAGGATATAGTCGGTTAACCCTTCCTCCAACAGTTTCACCATATATTGTGTGGAGCCTCCTCTGATATAGCGGGCTTTGACCCCGGCTTCCTTCATCAAATCGGTGAGGAAGATGGCGAAAGACAGCGAAGTTCCGCCAGCACCGCCCTGGAAGGAGAAGCCTTGGCGCATAATTCCCGCTTCCGCCACGAAGCGGGCGGCGTATTCGGCGATTAACAGTCGGTCGGGGCTGCGGGTTATTTGAGTGGTGCCGGAAACTATCTTCTCCGGTTCGCCGATTTTATCCATCACCACCACATAATCGACATAGTTGCCGTGAATCTGCCAGGGGATGCAGGGGAAATCGATGAGGTTGTCGGTTACAATGATAACCCTGTCGGCATACTGCGAATCAGCCAGCGCAAAGCCGAGCAGCCCGCAGGCTGATGGTCCTCTATCCCCGGTTGCATTTCCGAAAGGGTCGGCGGTGGGGGCGGCGATAACCGCTATATCGATATGCACTTCGCCGTCCTGGACGGCTTGATACCTGCCGCCGTGTGAACGGAGCACCGCCATTCCCCGCATTTTACCTGATGAACAATAATCGCCGAGAGGCCCGTTCATTGAACCTTCAATGTGATGTATAACTCCGCTTTCCAGGTGGTCAATCTGGGGCGCATGGCAGGGGAAGGAGGCGCTGGGGAACCAGCGGAGGTCTTTGACTCCCAATTCAGCGGCGGCTCGGAAGACGGCGTTGGCGACCAAATCACCATTGCGGAAGTGGTGATGTGTGCTGATGGTCATTCCATCGCCGATGCCGCATTTCTGCAGGGCGGTTTTTAGGCTGTCGACCGTTTTATTTCCATCGAGGGGATAATCGACGCAGGTGGCGATGGGCGGAGCGGCTTTATTGCCCTTGGGCCTATATTTGCCGACGCCCATATACGGCGTGTGCTCGACTCCGTTGATGAATTTCGGTACCATCCTGCCGGCGGCATTTTTAATCATTTGTTGGTTCATTAAATCAAGCCTTTAAATTCAATGTTTAGTTCTTTTAACTTGGAAAGTATAAAATTCATAATCCGGTCAGCTTTCTCCACCGCAGCAACAGCTTCACTCTGAGAACAAGGGCGCCAGTCGTCCGGGTATCGAGTGGTCACTGCATAAGGAGAAAGCTCATCAGCAATATCGAAGAACTGTGAAAAATCATCATCAATATCGGCGCACAGTTTTACCAAGCGAGTGAGATTGTGTGTTTTTTCAATATGCTTGCCTTGCGCTGATAGATATGCTTTGAGCATCTTCTCAGCGCATTGCTGCGCATGGAAGCTGATTATGGCTGGAATATCTGGTCGGTGTTTGAGCAAAGTGCGTGCGCTAATCATGTCCTCACGCGCTCAACTCAACCAGCGCATCACATTTTGCCGTTCCGCTTCATCCATATAAAACAATCCCATTTTCACTAACTTCCCTCTCAAGCGTGTTAGCAACATGCTTGAACCGCTCCATCTCAGTTGAGGACAGAATAAACAAGTCCAGAGAGAACTCAGGGGGTCGAAACAGCCTTCTTATCTTCAAATCCAGTTCTCGTTTGGAATATGGGCCATCATAAACCACGACCAAATCATAATCGCTGTCCGGTCTGGATTTATCCCGAACCCTCGAACCGAAGAGAATAATCCGCTCCGGATGCACAGCTTCTGCAATACAGCGGACTATCTCATCTAAGAGTTTTGGATTTTGACCCTTAGTTTTCATATCCTGTTTTCTTGTATATTAATTTCCATCTTCGGCTCAATAAACTGAACAGTCTTGCACTAATGAGCAATGGATGTTCGACGCCGTTGATGAAGCGGGGGACGAGACGTCCGGCGGCGTTTTGGACTAGTTCGTTTTTCATGAATGATATTAAAATAATCATTATGACTATTTGCATCTCTTTTGGAGATGAACCGAAAATTTTTACTTATCGTTTGGCAAATTCCAATGTTCGTTTTACAAAACCTAATAGCTCAGTATCATTGATTGTCTCCGTTTCCCATGCAGGATTTGTATCGTGATGAAACTTATTAGCAAATTCCTTAAGATCGCGAAGTTCTTTGGTGTCGTCTGCGTTCAGAATTTGACTTCCATTGGCGAGCACTTGGTCACAGCAGTTTAGGAAATTACCAAGCAATGTTTCTGGTTTAAAATATTCTGGCTGGGCTACACGCAGGAACGCTTCCAGGTGAGGACGAATCGCTTCTGCGACATGGCGCTGAATGTCTGGATCCTGTGTAGAAAGGTATCTTTTCAGCATGGTGTGGCGTTTATCATGTTCAGTAATACTATCGCGATTAACATCCCAGGAGGCTAAGGTCAAACCAGCGTTGGCACGTCTCACTTCAAGTGCGACTCGATTGTTTTTATCCGCACCTTCCCATATGTTGCACAGAAAAGGTTTATTGTGCGAGAGGACAATCACCTGAGCAGTTCTACCCGCTAATCGTCTAATTTCTTGCACTGTCGTCAGAGACCGATGTTCATCCAAACTTGAAACTGGGTCGTCAATGACGATGATCTTGTCTGCAAGTGTCGTATCCTGATCAAGCGACGCAAAGAAGAAAGCGAGGGCAAGAGCGTTGCGGTCACCCGCGCTGAGTGTATTGCCAAACGAGGGTTGGCCCGGTCTGAGCGTACCACCTGCAACTGTAACTGGGGTGTTGTTGATAAGAATATTATAATTGCAGGTGGTTCCAGATCCGGATCCTATAGCCGCTGCTCTCACTTCACCGAGCCGAAAGCCTGCATTGAATAGGACGAGATAATCAGTTACGGCTGTTTGATAATCCGGGAACACATTCTGCTGATATGCCTCCAGTGCGTTACGGGCCTCGTCACGCCGTCGCCCCGTGTTGGCTTTGGCCGTCTTCTCATCTAAGTAGTCTTCACAGAGTGCTGAAGTGGGTAGCGTATGGCGCGCCTTAATTGCCTTGAGTCGCGTTAGGACATCGGCAAGAGTGTTAAGCTCTCCACCTGCTGGCGCATCTTTGACAGTCTGAATAGCCACATTAGTTTGCAGAATCTGTTGGTTTAATGCTGCGATGGGTTGCTGGTGGTGATTAAACCTGTCAATAGTGTCCAGAGCCGCCTTGGGAAGAGTCAAACGTTCCAGAGGCGCTGCCTGCTTGGCGTTTAGCGCAGCTTCGACAGATTCACGCGCCATTCGCCAATCCGAAGTAATCACCTCAGTATCCAGTGCCATTTCAAAAACATCACAGAACCGAGACCAGAACTGCAACCTCTCGCCTATCACTCTTACCGCGTGTTCAAAGGCAACTTGCACATCGCCACTGTGCTTCCGCGAGATCATCGCTTTAGTCTCAGTCAGCGTCTGCTTCAAATGAGTGTATGCAGCGCTGAAGTATGCCCTATAGTGGCTGAATACTGGTGATGCGTCAAGCTTTTGAGCACAGAAGGGACAATTCTCAGTAGTTGGAACTCGCTCCATTCCTTCGGCTACCCAACTCTCGCCGCCTTGCCCCAAACCGGCCAAATGGGCTTGTACCCGAGCTACAGCTACCTGGTCAAGTGTGGGCAAGTCCTGTTGAAGAACCCTGTCTATCTCATCGACATTAAAGTGTGGAAGGGCAAGCGATTCAAAGGCAGGGGCGTTGCGAATCTTGTCTTGCTCTCTGGCTGCCAAGAGCATGCGCTCGGCTGCAAGGATCTCTATGTCAATTTCCGGATGAGCCTTAAGGGCACAGAAATCGTCAACAGACATAATCCCGCGCTCAGTGGCAGGGATCGCGATTGCCTTGGCTCTGAGTGCATCAATGTGAGTGTCTATTTGGCCTACAAGTTGTTGGAGTCGTCTATTCAGCGCAACTCCTTGCGCACCGAGGACCAACACGTGCAGGTTTTGCCGATGCGCCGGCGCCACTGCGAGACCTGAAAAGACATTCTGATCCACAAATAAGTCGTCATACACTGCGATATCGGCCTCGGTGCGATTCCACGTACCATTCTGAAACATTGCTGCCGCTGGACCTCCGTCGCAGTCGATTACGACATGGGGCGGGTACTGGGCTCCCAAACGATGGCGTTCCGAAATCAGAAGCGGATCTCCAGTAGCCAGCGAACGAAAGATGGACGAGAGCATTGTCTTCCCTCTTCCGTTTTCAGCGTAGATTAGCGTAAGACGGTCTAGTGGAATGTTCGCGCCTCCATTCTCAGAATCGAACGGCCCGATGTTCCTGATTAATTGTAGTCTATTAATCATTCTAAGCCAACCTCCTTAAATTTAATGTAGAATTAGGCTACCTTGATGAGGACAAAGACCGTCTGGTTAAACATTAGACAAATAAGATTCCGCCCTACATAAGATAGATACCATCTAAGAAAATATCATTTTCCTCTAATATACGATTTCATCTTCACCACTTCAAACACCTTCATCATCCTTCCGGCAGCAGAATCGCCATAGTTCAACCGCCTGAGAAATTGTAAGTGTTCCAGCCGCTCTTCCGCCGTTCGTGACTGCCAGTATTTTTTATCGGACTTGTCATTTAACGGCACCACACTGAAGTGGTCGCGTGATATTTTAGGGGATTTTGGATCAGATGACATTATTATAAAGGTAAATTTTACTTATTCTCCCGCCAATTTCCGGGTATTAATTCCAATGTTTCCGCCATTTCCACCGTTTTCAAAGCTCGTTTAACCACCGGCGGGTCAATCATTTTACTCCCTAATGATACTACACCGAGCCCTTTTTTTTCGGCTTCTTCGAAAGCGAGGACGATTTTCATTGCTTTGGCTGTTTCCTTTTCCCCCGGGGCGAACGCCTGGTGGATTATGGTAATCTGCCGGGGATGGATGCATCCTTTGCCGTCGAAGCCGAGCGATTTGGCTTCGATGACGCTCTCTCGCAAGCCATCCATATCGGACACATCGGAGAATACGCTGTCGATGGGCTGGATTCCGGCGGCGCGAGCGGCATTCACGATAACCGAGCGGAGCCAGAAGCTTTCTCTGCCGTCGAGGGTGCGTTGAGTGCCGATATCGGCGGTGTAATCTTCCAAACCCAAAGCGAGCGCCACAGTATTAGGTGAAGCGACGGCGATTTCGTAAGCCTGCAAACCGCCCATTGCGGATTCGATTATAGGCATAATATAGACGGGCTGTTTTATTGCGTTTTTTTTCAGTATGTCTTTGATTTTATCATCGACTTCTATTACCTGTTCCGGTTTTTCCACTTTAGGTATGAGGACGATATGGACATTATGGGGGATAATCCATTCCAGATCTTGCAATCCCAGTTCGCCCTGGTTGATGCGCACCATCCTTTCCGCATCGTAAAAATTGACCTGTCTCAAGGCATTGCGGACGATTAGAGCGGCGGCGTCCTTTTCAGTAGGGGCGACCGAATCTTCCAGGTCGAGGATAACGCCGTCAGGTTTGTGCAAGCCGGCGTTGATGAAGAATTTGGGTTGATCACCGGGAAGGTAGAGCCGTGAGCGGCGGAAGCGGTCGCGTTTAGTCGGATAGATGCAGTGCGGCTTCATTTCCGGTAGATATTCCGGCGGATTGAACCCTGCCCGGCGGACGGCGGTTTCGATGCGGGCGGCGATGGTGAAGGGCAAAGCTCCGTAATCTTCGATTTCCAATCGGGCGTGTTCGATTTTCAGCCCGGTCAGGACTTCCTTGCATTGATTGTGGATGGAATTGCCGTACATCGGTTCAACTCTGGATTTGAGTTGAATTACGAGCCCGCCGGAATCTTTCGGCTCGAAAGCGATCCAGCAGTCGGAGCGGATATCTTCAGCGCGCCTTCCGGCGTATAAGATTTTGTTTTTATTCATAGTAAGCATCTTATTTATAAATGTTTGTTGGATACTAACTTGCTTAAATTGAGAGACAATTTAAACTTATACCGATTCCCAAAAGTTTTTCCTATGTTCATAATTGTAGGGACAGATCATCGAGCTGTCCAGGGCGGATTAATAA
>JABMRZ010000336.1 GCA_013202315.1 Candidatus Tariuqbacter arcticus
ACTAAATACAATACATTTACATTAATACAGTTTTTGAGGTTTGTAAAAGACCAATAATGATACAAATTATCGGTTGGTTAAGAACATAGAACGCATGGCTATCACTATAATGGGCGGTTGGAAAAAAATCAAAGTTGAATTTTATGCTATTTTTCTTGACTTTGATTAAATTTTTCCATAAAATATAGTGATTCATAAAACGGCTGCTTCCCGGATTGCTTTTCTTATTCGATTGAAATCACTAACAACAAATATACCTCGATGGAGGCGACTATGAAATCCAAGTTATTAGTCTTAATACTCATCTTATTCTTAATCCCTTCATACAGCTCAGCGATTCAATTTGTCGGGGGCAAGAGCCTCTTTTATACTCAAATAGCCCAGGGCTATACTTCGGGTCAATTGGGATTTGCGTTTTATACCAGGATATATGCCAAACCGATAACTGAACGCGATATACGCAATAACCAGGCGGTCATCTGCGCCAATTACGGAATAGCCAAACACTGGGAGCTAAGTTTGACTCAGATAGTATACCAGGATATTTGTTTTAACCTGCTTGAAGGCGATAAAACCAGTCAGTTTCCAGGATATACCCAGCTTCGGATAAAGGCTTCCAACTTTAATTTCAAGATAGGCGAAAGAATCTTTTTCATTGGGTTCCAGGGTTCCGTGACCAAGCAGAGCAAATATTACAATGTTTATTTAGAACCATATTTCGATTATGGTATTGCTGGACGGTTCTGTATGCTTCTAAGTTATTACACAAATCCATTTTTCCCGGAGGAATCTTCAGCGATACACTTAAATGCCGGATATACCAATTACAACGATGCGGAGAGGATTTTCGATGCCGGGCAGTCGCTTCCTGTTTCAATCGGATATGTAAGGTCCAATCTTAAGACCGAATACTCAGTTGAATTGCACGGTGATTTTTACCTCACTCGTCCTTATTTAGCGGCGTTTTCTCGCGAAAATTATTTGTATCTATGCCCTGGATTCAAATACAAAATCTTTTTAGGATTGGCTATTGGCGCCGCTGTTGATGTAAGGCTATATACGGAAGATGAAAAGACCAGCAATAATTTTGCGCCTTTCACTAATGAAGATTATCCTCAATATCCACTTTGGCGCTTTAATCTGAAAGTCGATTATATTCCCTCAACCGGTTTTTATGAGATTGACACTTATGGTAAAGTCGACAAAGCCAGTGTCACCAAAGAGAGCCTCCGTTCCAGGCGGGTAATAACCGATAAAAAATCTTTGTTTGAATGGGTGGTGGATGAAAATATGGGGGCGGAATATATCGATTTGGAATTAGAAAAAATCCGCCAGGAAAGAAAAGAAGCTGAAGAGGAATTGGAGAAATTAAAAAAAGAAATTGAGGAGAAATCCGGTAAATAGTGAAGAGTATTCCTGCTCGATGATTTCTCATTATTGATTCGATAATTCGGGGTTGCTTTGCGACCCCGTTTTTTATGCCCTATTCTGGTTCATACGCTGGTTTTATACCAAGTTTCAAGGGGCTGTTTCCGAAATCCCGAAGTAGAATTCTATTGAGAGAAAACTCCACCTTCCTTCTCTACCCGCAAAGGGGATTAGTGGCAGGTTTTTTGCACTTTTAGATTTGATGGATTTCACAATCATAAATGTGTAATATATTGTTTTATATAGACATCATTTCACCAGCGTTTTATTATATCTCGGATTTTAATGTAAAAAGGAGAATTTCCATTGCATTCTATAGAATAAGTATGCAAGATATTCAATATACACGCTTCTCATAACCATGGAGGTTTCATCATGTTGAATTCGCGAATGTTCACAATTCGGTTCGGCGTTGTTTTCGTCGCCGCGTTGTTCATCACTTTCAACGCCTGGGGAGACGACAAAGTTGAACCCCCTCCTTCACCATCCTGGAATATTGAACAAGGGATCGAACTTCCCATCGGAAAAACCCAATGGGAAATTGACAACGAACATCTATTCCCTATAATTTACCCCACCGATGACCCGCCGCCTCAACCCGCGGTAAATCCTGCAGAATGGGAACCTATGACTGGTGTGCTTATCCGCTATCCGCTGGGATTATCTTACAGCCTTGTAGCCGAGATGTCAGAGGATGTCGAAGTTATGACCATTGTTTCATCTCAGAATCAGGCGAATAGTGTTTACAACAATTACCTGAATAATGGAGTGAATGTCGCCAACTGCACTTGGCTCATCGCCCCTTCCAATAGTATGTGGACCCGGGACTATGGTCCATGGTTCATCTTCACCGGCGATGATGAACAGGGTATTTCCAACCATATCTATAACCGCCCGACCAGACCGGATGATAACAATATTCCCCGGGTCTTCGGATTTGATCAAGGAATACCGGTCTACGACCTGCCGCTGGTGCATTCGGGGGGCAACTATATGAGCGGCGGGATGGGAATTTCAATGTCCACAGACTTAGTTTATGATGAAAACCCCAGCCTAACACAAGCGCAGGTAGATGCCTATATGAATGAATATTTAGGAGTGGAAAATTATTTTGTGATGGATGATATTTTATCTGGCGGCATCCATCATGTCGACTGTTGGGCGAAATTAATCGACCCGGGGCGCATTATAGTCAAGCGTTTAGATCCCCCAAACGCCGTCTTGGAAGCGAATGTGGAATTGTTGGAAAACAGCATAAGTTCTTACGAGCGCCCCTATGAAGTCATCCGCATCGACTGCGCTTCCAGCACCCCCTACACTAACGCATTGATTTTAAACACCAAGGTGCTGGTGCCGCTGTTCAATCATTATCTTGACGCTCAGGCGATGGCGACCTGGCAAGAGGCGATGCCGGGGTATGAAGTTCTTGGCTTCACCGGCAGTTGGGTTTCAAATGACGCCATCCACTGCCGGGCGATGGGCATCACCGACCGCTATATGCTGCGCATTGTCCATATTCCACTGTTCGACAGGGAAAACAACGGCGAGGATTATTTAGTCGAATCGGAGATTCACCCTTACAGCGAAGAGCCGCTTTCAACCGGAATGCCGGTTGTAATGTGGAAGATCGAGGGCGGGACATATTCATCGGAGCCGTTGACCAATCAGGGCGGCGATTTATACGCCGGATATATCCCCGAACAGCCGGACTATTCCAATGTCGAGTATTACATTCACGCCGAGGATGAATCCGGCAGGAGCGAGGATCATCCTTATATTGGCCCGGGTAACCCGCACCGCTTCTTAATAGCGCCGGACACTATCGCACCGGAAATCGTCCATACGCCGCTCGGTTCAACCTATGATGAAACGGGTCCCTATGTAGTCGAAGCCGACATATTAGATAATGCCGGGATAGCTTCAGCCAGCGTTTATTGGGGGACAGACGGATTGACCTTCACCCCGGAAGCTATGATAAATACTTCCGGCGACACTTGGGAAGGCGGTATCCCGGGCCAGTCAGCCGGAACTCAAGTCTATTACTATATCGAAGCAACGGATAACACCGCCGCGGGGAATATGAATCAGACCCCCGTCTATTCCTTCCTGGTCAAAGAGGTTTTCTACACTTACGATGTGGAATCTGGACCTCAGGGTTGGGAACACAATTCCCCCGGGGGAATATGGCAGGATGAATGGCACATCAGCGAGCAGGATTATCATTCACCCACCCACGCCTGGAAATGCGGCGACACCGGCGGAGGGAATTACACCGGAAATATGGACGCTCGATTAGTTTCACCAACAATTGAGCTGATGAATCAAACGGAATTATTCTTCTGGCATCGGATTAACGCTGAAATTTCCGGTTCCTATCCCGATTCCTGCTATGACGGGGGGATTGTGGAGATATTAGCCGATACGGCGGTCGGCTGGATACAGATATTCCCCCAAGCCGGGTATAATCAATATATGCGCTATTCTTCCAGCGGGCCCTTCCCTGGCATACCCTGCTTCTCCGGGGTGATAGACTGGCGGGAAGAAATTTTCGACCTATCGGCTTATTCCGGCGAAATTCAAATCAGGTTCCGCTTCGGCAGCGATGGTTCTGTCGGCGGCGATGGGTGGTTTATCGATGATGTGGCGCTGGCAGGATTCGAGGATACTACGGCGGTGCCGCTGACTATCACTATGACCCCGGAAAATCCGCCGATTGTCATTCCTGCGGGCGGGGGTTCATTCAATTATACGGTGGAAATAGTCAACAGCGGCATTGCACAGATTGAATTCGACGCCTGGATTGATGCCGGTCTGCCTGCCGGCGGGGTATTCGAGGTGTTGGTGCGCGAGGATGTCATTCTGCAGGGGGGAGCTTCGCTGGTGCGGGCGATGACCCAGAATGTCCCAGCTGGAGCGCCATCCGGCGATTACACTTATGATGGTATGGTGGGGAACTATCCCAGTTTGATTTACTCGGAAAGCGGGTTCACTTTTGAAAAGCTGGCTGGCGAAGGGTATAGTTCGGGATTCGGTGATTGGACGCTAACCGGATGGGACGAGCCTTTAAGCGCTTCATCCGCTATACCGGAGATTTTCAGCTTGAGCCAGAACTATCCCAACCCCTTCAATGCGGAAACGACCATCGGTTTCGCCCTGCCGGAAGATGCCAGAGTTACTCTCGTCATTTATAATGTGATGGGTCAGGAAGTGACAATGTTGGTGGACGATACGATGCCCGCAGGCTTGCACTCGGTGAAATGGAATGCAGATAATGTCACCAGCGGGGTGTATTTCTACAAACTGCAGGCGGAGGATTTCGTTTCAGTCAAGAAGTGTCTGTTGTTGAAGTGATATATCGCTGAATTATTAATCCGAACGGCTTGTGCTATTTGAAAACAATCACTAATATATTGATAAATATAAACATGAAATTGCAATCAGAGTAAAGGGTAAAGGGTTTAGGGTCGAAAAACAATCTCTAAACCGGTTTAAATCCGGCTTATACCCTAAATCCTAAACCCTCTTTGACAATATCTATTTACAATAATAACAATATAATATTGAAATAGTCCAACTAGCACAACGCGTTAATCCGAACAATTAATATTTGACATCTTGGTAGGGGTTCAGAATTTTGAATCCCTACAAAAAACGCATTTCTCGGCTACAAGTTGTAAATTATTTTCCGCTCTCATTATTAATTGGGGAATATCAGCATCAATGCCGATAAATCCGGGATATTGCCTTATGATAGATTTTGTTTTGTTTGTATAAGCTTTTTTATTGAAATTACCGATATATTTTATTATATTTTAATTTCCCCTTGAAAATAGGATTTAGGGGGCTGTCATTCCAGCATGCTTTTAGCGGGAATCCATAC
>JABMRZ010000337.1 GCA_013202315.1 Candidatus Tariuqbacter arcticus
AAATTAGAATGAAAATAGGATATGAATTCCTCGGCAGAATACTCTGGACAGAAAGGGGATTACAATCCCCTAACTCCTAAATCCTAATTCCTAATTCCTATTTTCAAAGTAAATAAATCCAATTAAATTAATTCCAAATAAAACCATAAATAATAACAGTGAGGTTAAAAATGAAAAAAATACTAATCACCGCAATCGCCGCCCTGCTCCTGACATCGACTATGGTCATAGCTCAGCCGCCGGAACCCGGTGAACCCCCGCCGCCGCCTGCGACCCCCGAAGAGAGGGTTCGCATGCAGGAGCGGTTCTGCACTATGCAGATTTGGAAGCTGACCGAAATCCTGGATATGTCCGAAGCGCAGACGGACAAATTCCTGCCTATGTTCAGAAAATTCCAGAAGGAAATCGACGCCATCCGCGTTGCAAACGGAGAGCTCTTCAAGAAGATGGAAGGGTACATCACCGCCGAAGATAAAGGCGAAATCGATGGGATAATATCCCAGATAGAAAAAAACGAGCAGGCAATCCTGATGGCGCGGACCAACTTCCGCAAAAAAGCCGCTAAAATCCTCGATGAAATCCAAATCGGCAAACTCATACTATTCCAGCGGGAATTTCCCCGCCATTTCAGGAAAGCCATTTGGGATGTCCAACAAAGACATGGGGGTCCCCCAGAACCGCCTTCGGGAAAGCGGGGAAAAAGGTTCAATAAACCCGGCGCGCCTATGGGAATGAAAATGCAGAAATCCGGAATGGGACAATTATGCCAGTGTTCGGCGTCTTTACAATTAAGCGATTACGATTGTCAATTTTCTGAATCCGGCTCGATGATCGAAGAAATCTATCCCGGAGCTGAAATCAAATGTTCCACCTAATAAGAAAAAGCAGACTCCGGTTGGGAGAATCTGATTTGAGTTCCTGAATGCGGCTGATGATTCAGATGTAAACCGTTGAATACTGCCCGGCGAAAGCCGGGCTTTTTTTTAATCTACATCGGCTTGACTATTTGTATAAAAATCGTTACTTTTATTAGATAATTTTAAATTATTCATTATAACACCGCTTGCTCATCGATTGTCATTAGTACGATTTGAATGCCTGCAAGCCAAGAAACTCCCAAACGATTTCACGGAGGTATACTTTGAGCGCAATCGCAGCCGATAAAATCAGAAACATCGCACTCGTCGGTCATGGCGGGTCAGGAAAAACAACCCTGGCTGAATCGATTATGTATAAAATGGGGACGACCACCCGTATGGGCACTATTGAGGCCGGCAACACTATATCAGACTACCGTCCCGCCGAAGTCGATAGGCAGATTTCCATTTCCTCCACCTTGATGACCGGCGATTATCAAGGTTTTCGACTGAACATTGTCGATACCCCGGGATTCAACGATTTCATAGCGGAGGCGAGAGGACCGATTCGCGTTGCGGATGCGGCTGTGGTTGTATTGAGCGGATTGAATGGAGTGGAAGTCGGCACCGAGCAAGTATGGGGATTCGCGGATGAACTTAACCGCGCTCGAATCATCGTCATCAACGGGCTCGACCGCGAAAACGCCAGATTCGATGAAGTCCTGCAGGATGCCAAAAATGAATTCGGAAATAAAGTCGCCGCGCTGCAGTTCCCCGTCAATCAAGGCGACGGATTCAATCAAATCATCGACCTGCTTAAAATGAAACTCCTGAAATTCGATAGAGAGGGAAAAGGTGATTACACCGAAGAAGAAATCCCCCCCGAATTCGCAGACAAAGCCGCCGATATGCATCAAATCATCTTGGAAAACGCCGCCGAAGCCGATGATGACCTGCTGGAAATCTACTTCGATGATGGCGATTTAACCCAGGAGCAATTCGAGCAGGGCTTGAGAACCGGAATCTCCAAAGGGTCTATCGTCCCTGTGCTTTGCGCCGCCGCTTCAGCGAACATCGGCAGTAAAAGGCTTCTGGAGACTATCCTCAGTCTATTGCCAAACCCAGCCGAAGTGGAACCGGAAAAAGGAGTTAAACCGGGCACCACCGAAAAAATCGAAATCCAATCTGATAAAGCCGTTGCTTTAACCTGGAAAACGCTGTCCGAAGCGCATGTGGGTGAGTTATCCCTCATTCGAGTATTCTCCGGCGCAGTCGAATCGGGAAGCGAATTATTCAACACTACCACCGGTAAATCCGAAAAAGCAGGGCAAATCTTCCACTTGACCGGCAAGGAGCGCCGGCAGGTGAACTCTCTCAGCGCCGGAGAAATGGGAGCGGTGGTGAAGCTGAAAAATACCCATACCGGCGACACCTTATCCGACAGCAAGCATAAAGTTGTACTCCCCGGAATAAAATTCCCCGAACCGGTGATGAGAACCGCAGTCGTTCCCAAATCCAAGGGCGATGAAGACAAAATCTCCACCGGTCTGCAGTCTATTCACGAAGAAGATCCTTCCTTCGTCGCCGCCTATGACCCGGAACTCCAACAAACTATCATCGCCGGTCAAGGAGAATTTCATTTGGATGTCATAATCGAAAGATTGAAGGATAAATTCGGTGTAGAAGTGGAAAGGGAAGATCCTAAAATCCCCTACCGCGAAACTATCAGGGGAACCGCCGAAGCTGAAGGCAAGCACAAGAAACAGAGCGGAGGCAGAGGACAATTCGGAATCGCTAATTTGAAACTCGAACCTATGCCCAGAGGAGAAGACTTCGAATTTGTGAACTCTATCTACGGAGGAGCCATCCCCTCCAAATACATCCCCGCGGTGGAAAAAGGCATCCGTGAAAAGATGGCGAAAGGAGTGGTCGCCGGATACAAAGTGGTGGATGTGAAGGTTACGCTTTATGACGGGAAATTTCACGAGGTCGACTCTTCCGAACTTGCCTTTAAAATTGCGGGGTCGTTGGGATTCGCCAACGCATTCGCCAAATGCAAGCCGATGATACTCGAACCGATATATGATATCGAGGTCAGGGTGCCGGAAGCGTTTATGGGCGATGTGATGGGGGATATATCCTCCCGCCGGGGCAAAATTCAAGGTATGGAAGCAGCCGGTAAAATGCAGGTCATCAAGGCGAAAGTCCCCCTGGGGGAACTCAATAAATACTCCACCGCACTGCGCTCAATGACCCAGGGGCGGGGAGTGCACCGGCAAAAACTCTCACACTACGAAGAAGTCCCCGGCGATATCCAAGCTAATTTGATTGAAATATACCAAAAAGCGAGAGCCGAAGGCTCCGGCGGCTAAACCTGAGACTTGAGACCTGA
>JABMRZ010000338.1 GCA_013202315.1 Candidatus Tariuqbacter arcticus
AAATTAAGTAATGAAGTAATAGTTCTGAAAAATTAGAAATATCGACAATTTTTTGTCGATGTCGGTGCAGTAAGCGCCTATTATAACATCCACTCGATGCAATTAATTTCTGCATCTACATTAATTTAACTTATCATATTTTCCTCAATTCGCCGCCTATACTTTCCACTCCCTTTATAATCCGCGAAATGAAGGAATCGACTTCATCATCGGTCAGCGTCCTATCCATAGATTGAAAGCGGAGGGCGAGGGAAACACTCTTCTTGCCTGCCCCCAGTTTTTCACTTCTGAACAGGTCGAAGAATTCCACCGAAATCAACGATTGGGGGCTATTTGAACGGATATTGTTTTCGATGTCTTCGGCGGTAACCGCTTCGTCAAATACCAGGGATAAGTCCCTTTTCACCGCCGGGAAGCGCGATAACGAACGCAGTTTTTTCGCGGGGCGGTGGTGTTTGAAAAGCGTTTTATAGTCCAGTGAAAAGAGGAATACCGGCTGTTCAATTTCAAATATCTCAGCCGCTTCTTTTTTCATCAATCCAAACTCGCCGGCCGGCTCATCGGGAACTAACACGGACTGCGCATACTCGAAAGTTCCCTCTCGCTTAAGGTACGAAGAAAATCGCCAATTGTCAAGAGATAATCCGTTCAAAAAGTTATTAACTAAACCCTTCAAGTCAAAAAAATCGATTCTTTCGAGCTTGGCGCTCCAGTGCATAATTCCGGCAAATCCGGTCAGAAGCCCGGCGACCTGCTTGAATTCTTCGATATTACCATCATCAAGCAGCCTGAAAATGTGCCCCAGCTCGAATATGCGAACCGATTCGGCACCGCGATTCAGATTATGAGCCGCCGCTTCCAGGAGTGGAGCGTATAAATCGCAGCGCAGCAGTGCGAAATCTGCGCTAATGGGGTTGCGAATCTTAACTGCGGGATGGTTACTAATCCCAGTACGCTGAGGATGGCGCATGCTGTGGGTCAACACCTCCTGCATCCCTTCCCCCGCTAATTTTAGTCGGATGAGCTCGTCGAAATCTTCCTCTTTTAAAGGTTCGACTTCCAGAGAAACCCAGGTTCGATTGACGGGGGGAAATCTATCATATCCGTGAATGCGGGCGATTTCTTCTATCAAGTCGATTTCCAGCTTCAAATCGGGTCGGAAGGTGGGGATTCTTACTTGGAAATCCCCATTATCGGGGACAACTACAAGTTCAAGACGCTTCAAGTAATCCGCCATCCGCTCCTTTTCAATATCCAAACCGAGGATGAAATTGACGCGAGGGGGGCGGAGTCTAATCTCAACCGGATAAATCTTCCTGGGGTAACTATCGACCCTGCCGGCAAGGATTTCGCCGCCGCCGGTTTCCTTCACTAAATATGCGGTTCGGTCGATCACATTGGGGATGGCGTTGGGGTCGACCTTTCTTTCGAAGCGATATGACGATTCGGAAACAATGCCGAGCCGTTTGGAAGTTTTGCGTATGCACACAGGGTCAAAGTATGCGCATTCGAGGAGTATATTTTCGGTATCGTCGGAGATTTCGCTGTTCAGCCCGCCCATCACACCAGCCAGCGCGACCCCTTTTTCCCCGTCGCAAATCAATAGGTCTTCCGAAGTCAGCGGATGTTCATTCTCATCCAGAGTGGTGAAAATTTCGCCGTTATGAGCGGTTTTGACCACAATGCGGTTTCCGGCAATCATTTTCAAATCGAAGGCGTGCAGGGGATGCCCCGATTCCATCAGGATATAATTAGTCACATCGACGATATTGTTGATGGGGCGTAGTCCGACCGCCAATAAGCGCCTCTGCATCCATCGGGGGGAGGGTTTGACGGTGATGCCTTTCACCACTCTGCCGCAGTAGCGGGGGCAGCGTTCCGGGTCGAGGATTTCCACGGCGATTGCTTCCGAAGCGGGGATTGGGCTTTCATCTAATTGAAAAGCCGGATATTTCAATTCCCGGTTCAGTCCGGCGGCGATTTCACGGGCGGCGCCGAGATGGCTCAGACAGTCAGGGCGGTTGTGGGTTATTTCCAGTTTGAACACGGCGTCAGGGGGGAAATGGTGCCGCAGGTTATCGCCGGGTTTGAATTCGCCCAGCGGGGAATCTTCATCGTTCAATTCCCAGACGCCGGACGCATCTCCACCGAGCATTAATTCTATCTGGGAGCAAATCATACCATCCGATTTACAACCAGCGATTTTAGTTCGGGCGATGGTTCTGCCATCGGGTAATTTTCCGCCGGGGGTTATTACCGGAACGAGCATTCCCGGACGGACATTGGGCGCTCCGCAGACGATGTTCAGTTTTTCGCCGCCGATGTCGACTTGGCAATATTTATTTTTACTGTCAGGCATCGGTTCGCACGATTCCACCTTTCCCACTATTACGCCGGAGAAGTCATCGGGATATTCTATCGATTCGACTTCCAAGCCGAGTGCTGTCAGGAGATTAGCGACTTCGTCAACGGATAAATCATCGATTTCGACGAAGTCTTTTAGCCAGTTAAGGGAGATTTTCATATCAGAACAGCCAATAAAATCTAATTATTTCAGTTATCTTAACGAGTACTTTTATACCGTTTCTCAATTTCTTCAGGACATAGAAAAACTACTTTAATATCACATTCTGCCAAAGCCTCTTTCCAACCCCACCAAACGGTGTCTGTCGCTTGAAGTATTGGAGGGTGTTCTGGATGAACAACGGATACCGCGACAGATTTCCTATCATCAGGGTCAAATTCTATCAATCCAGGATGATTTGGAAATTCATCAAAATTAGTAGAATCATCTATCTTCGGGGTAATCGCAACACGCGCACATCTATCATTATTAAATTGATTGGTCAAAACCCATTTTAAAAACATATCACCAACACCAGGCTGACCTGAAGGAGATAACTTGTTCATATATTCCTTTATTATAATCCATTTGTCGTCTAAAACGATACGGCCTCTTTTCATAATTACTTCAATTACCCTCATACATTCAATAACACATTCATTGCTTACCCAGGATTTCTTATTTGCTGCCAAAGGTACATTTGTATCAACTACACAAAAAGAAAAGTCATTTCTCATATTCGCTGCCCCGCCGTTTGGGTTGTATAGCCGCTTTTGTCATCGCGATTAAATCACCGATTTCGTCGCCGAAAAAGTTCTCCGGCCAATTTAGGATGTTGCCTAAAAGGTTAACATCTAAAGACTTAATATTCGATCCTTCAGGGTCGGCTTGACAGAAGTATATAGCGACATCTTTTGGAGCAACTTTACTTTCTGCTATTCTGCGTTGTAATCTCCGTAAAAAGTGTTCAGAATGACTTTCAATAAGCAATTGAATATTGCGCGTTGCTCCATCTTCACGAGCGTTAATGGTCTCAATGAATAAATCGGCGAGTGAAGCCTGTACAGAAGGGTGAAGGTGAATCTCAGGTTGTTCCATAATAATTGTTGAATCTGCAGGAGAATAAAAACACTGTACTATAACAGGCAGTACTTGAGATACACCGAAGCCGACATCGGTAATATTAACTTTCTCTTTCATACCGAATGTTTTAACCAAAACCTCGTAATCACGGCGCTCAGGAGCAATACCCTTAACTTCAAAAGACTCAATTAATCCCATTTCTTTCAGCCAGTGTGCAATTATGGTTTTAAATTCCCGATATGTCGTTCCTTTTCCTTTGTTTATCTTTCTATCACTTGCAGCCAAAATGGCATCGACCGCTCGTTCACCTACCCAGCCGACATGTTCAGGAATTTCACCGGACCAGGTATAAGAACGCCATGGATGTTCCCGCAATGGTCCAAGGTAATAGATATTTTTCAGGCAATTCTCCAAATCAAGAGCAAAGTCTTGAACAAAATCGGCATTTTGATAATGTGCAGTAACTTCATCTGGAAAACCATAGAAACGGATGGGTGGCGGCAACGGCCAGCCTCTACCCTGCTTACGCATGAGGTTATAACCTTCGGCTTTTAATTCATATTTATCTTTAGCGGCCTCCTTTCGATTCATAACTACTTTCAAGCCATCCTTAGACAAATTGCCTAATGTATATGACATTTTGTGAACTACTAATGCCTTTTTAGTATCTCCAGACAATCCTATTTCAGTGTTGAAGCAGATATCTTTCCCCCGAAATGACCCTGGATGAAGAACATTTTTGATCTTTCTCTCTAATGTAAGATTCCATCGTAATTTAAAACTTATCCTCTCGCTCTCTTCATGCATATAAATTATATCTTTGTATGTTCCAAGGTCTATCGCTGTTTTTTCATCACCCGGATGAAGCACTCGCTTTCTATCAGGAGATTGAGCCGTTTGCTTAAGCATCAATAGGAATTGGTTGATACTGCTTTTTCCGGAGCTGTTCGACCCAAAAAACACGGTGAGCGGTGCAAGACGAATATCTCCGGTATCCCGCCATGATTTAAAATTATTTATATGTAAATGTGTTAGCATAGTATGTATCTCCTATTTAATGATCACCCCAACTGCCCCAAAAACCTTAAATCATTTTCATAAAACAGCCGGATATCTTCCACCCCGAATTTCAGCATAGCTATCCGTTCGATTCCCAGTCCGAAGGCGTAGCCGTTGACTTTTTCCGGGTTGTAGACATCATCCCCTCGGAGTTCGCAGACCGCGCTCAACACATTGGGATGCACCATTCCGGAACCGCCCATTTCCAGCCAGCCGCTGTGTTTGCACACCCGGCATCCTTTTCCAGCGCAGAGGAAGCAGGTGACATCCACTTCCGCCGAGGGTTCAGTGAAGGGGAAATGATGCGGGCGGAAGCGAACCTGCGTGTCCCTGCCCAAAAGGGCGCGGTAAAATTCCAGTAGTGTCCCTTTAAGTTCGGTGAAGGTAACCCTATTGTCGATATACAGCCCTTCCACCTGGTTGAACATCGGCGAATGCGAAGGGTCAGGTTTGTCGTTGCGATAAACTCGCCCGGGGGCGATGAACCTGACCGGCGGCGGTTTGCGCAGCATCCCTCGGATTTGGACTGGTGAAGTTTCGGTGCGCAATACCATATCCTCCCTGACATAGAAGGTGTCGGTTTCATCGCGGGCGGGATGCCATTGGGGTGTATTAAGCATATCGAAGTTGAATTGGGTCGATTCGACTTCGGGACCCCGTTCAACTGAAAAACCCATCCGCTTGAAAATGGAGATTATCTCCATTTCCACCGATGTCAAAGGATGCAGACCGCCGGTTGTCCGGCTTCTGCCGGGGAGGGTGAGGTCGATGACCGGTATAGCAGGCGCAGCCTGCTTCAAGTCTTCGAGCAGGGCGTCGAATTTCGCCTGTGCGCTGTTCTTAAGCGTTTGCAGCGCTTTGCCGACAGCGGCTCTGTCTTCTGAAGCGACGCTTTTCATCTGCTTGAATAAATCGCTGATTAATCCTTTGCGGGACAGGTATTTATTCCGCAGCGCTTCAGCCTGGGGCAGGGTCTTGACCGCATCAAGTTCCCGATTGAATTCAGCGGAAAGTTTAGTAATTTGTTCTAAAAGGGACATTTTTTATAGTTGCGAGTTGCGAGTTGCGAGTTGCGAGACGGTTTCCAGACAATCATTAACGAAAAAAAATCCTACAGTCCATAGCCCACAGTCCACAGCCTATAGCCATTTTTTCTTCGTGTCTCTGTTCCTCCGTGGCGAATATTTTCTTAAATTGAATATAACAATCAAATCGGTTACAATCAAGTATGGGAAAATGAAATATTTTTATAAAGCGATTCTTTAGATTGTTGCTTTTTTTGCATATCTTTAAACAATTAGATTTAATTTGGATTTTGGATGATATTTAATCGCTTCGATTCCGCGAAAGATTTTTCCGGCGGGAATGTTCCTGAAGGGGATTTTGGGTGGCGGCTTCCCCGCAATCTGCACTGCCATTTCATCGGAATCGGCGGGGTGGCGATGGGGAATGTGGCGGTGGATATGGTGAAAAATGGCTTCAAGGTAACCGGTTCAGACGCCGGGATATATTCGCCGATGAAGGAATTCCTAACTGAAAGAGGGATTGAACCGCTGACGCCTTTCCGCCCTGATAATCTGCAAGGCGCCGATTTAATCATTGTGGGGAACGCTATTTCCAGGGGTAATCCCGAATTGGAAGAAGCTATGCGCAGGCGGATGACTCTGATTTCAATGCCGGAATTGATTAAGTGGGGGTTATTAGCCGGACGGAAGAATTTAGTCATCACCGGCACTCACGGCAAGACCACATCCACCGCTATCATCGCTCATATATTGAAGGGGGGAGGACACCGTCCCGGCTACCTAATCGGAGGCGTGCCCAGGGATTTCGATTCCGGTTTCGAGGCCGGGAAGGGTGAATATTTCGTCATCGAAGGGGATGAGTATGACATTGCATTTTTCGATAAGCGGGCGAAATTCCTGCTGTATTTGCCTTTCGGGGTGATAATCAATAACTTGGAATACGACCATTCCGATATCTACCGGAATCTGGATGAAATCAAAGACAGTTTTCTCAAATTGGTCAGGCTGATTCCGGATAACGGCTATTTGGTGATAAACGGGGACGATGAGGCGGTAAAATCGGTGGTTTCGGAAGCGCGCTGTCCGGTTATTACTTTTGGACTTGGCGAAAAAAACCGCTTTCGAGGGACGATAGAAATTTCTCGAATCAAGATTTCCGACGGCAATAATTTCTGGGGTGAATGTCATTTCCCATTATCCGGGGAATATAATTTGCGGAACGCATTGGGGGCGGCTGCGCTGTTGGATTCGGTGGGAATCGATAGGGGCGAGATTCTGAGAGGGCTGTCCGGTTTCAAGGGGGTGAAGAGGCGGATGGAACTTGCGGGCGAGGTCGGCGGTATTGCCGTTTACGATGATTTTGCCCATCACCCTACCGCAGTGAAGGCTTCCATTCAGGCAGTGAAGGATATGCATCCGGGGCGAAGGATATGGGCGTTGTTTCAACCGCGGTCGAACACCTGCGTCACCAATATTTTCCAGGATATATGGGTTGACGCTTTCGCGGGAGCGGACAAGGTGGTGATAGCCGAACTGCACCGCCGGGATAAAATCCCCCCTGAAAAACGGCTTTCCCGCGAAGATTTGCGGGAAGATCTTGCGAATATCGGGATTGAAGCTTTCTTGTGGGATGATGCGAATGTTATAGTGGAAAACATCGGTGAGTATTTAAAACCGGGCGATGTCATCCTGATTATGAGCAACAGCGATTTTGGCGGGTTGGCGGGGAAGCTGGCGAGGCTTCTGGGCGATAGGCTGTAGGCTGTAGGTTTAAGGCGTTTATTGTGGCGACATCGACAAAATACTGAATGATGAATACTGAATACTGAATACTGAATGCTGAATGCTGAATGATGAATGATGAGTAGGGTGAAGGCAATCAGCGAAATCAATCCGCTGTACAGCGGATCAGCGATAATCAGCGGTTCAGAGAATAATAAAAAATACCCATACAAAAAAAGCGAGTAACCAAATTAAAGGTAAAAATCATGGCTTTCATCAGAGAAAAATTTGAACCGCAGCCGGTGGAATCAGAGGAGATGAAAGGTGTAAGCATGCAAATCCTCATCGGCGAGGAAGAAGGCGCGCCCAACTACATCATGCGCCGTTTCAGTGTGGAAGCGGGCGGATATTCAGCGCATCATTCGCACGACTATGAACATATGGTCTTCATATTGTCGGGAAAGGGGACATTGTTCGCATCGGACGATAAATTCAGGTTAGCTGGGGGGACATCGCTGTTGGTGGAAGCGAATGAAATTCACCAATTCCGGGCGGATAGAGGCGAAGCGCTGGATTTTTTATGCACCATCCCGCGTAAATAGATGCGAGATGCGAGCTGCGAGCTGCGGGTTGCGAGTTGCGGTTTGCGAGTTGCGGGTTGCGAGTTGCGAGCTGCGAGTTGCGAGTTGCTTTTGTCACCACAAAGCCAATAAGGGCACAAAGACGCACAAAGAATTAAATGTTAAGAATTTAATCTCAAAATCAGCGAATCAGTGAAAAATCCTTGAGAGGCGTAAATGACTGAAAAATTAAACATATCGTCCTTCGCTGAGAATGAAACGATTATGAAGCAGTCTGGTCAGCGAAGATGTACAAATAGCGGTCGAATAGAACTCGATTTATCCTGTCTTTTCGATTCTCCTAATGACCCCAATCCTATTACACTGGAAGACTTTAACGCTTTAGAATCGGAAATCATCAAGCATCATCGGCGGTTGAAAAGGGGAGAAGGGGACTGCCGGGATAAGGGCATTTCTATGCTGGGCTGGATGACCCTGCCGGAAAGAATCACCGCTGAACATTTACAGGAAATCCGGCAGACTGCGGACAAATTAGCCGGAGGTGTGGAGGCCTTCGTTTCGCTGGGTATCGGCGGGTCGTATTTAGGGATTGAAGCGACCTGGAAAGCGCTGACGCATACATATTGGAATCAGCTTTCCCGCGAGGAAAGGGGCGGGCGACCGGAGATTTATTTCCTGGGGCAGAATATGGACCCCGATTTCTTCCGGGACACTCTGGATATGCTGAAGGGGAAGCGGATTGGAGTCAATGTGATCTCCAAGTCGGGGACTACCACTGAAACCGCCATCGCTTTCCGAATTCTGCGGCAACTATTAGAAGATTCCTTTGGTGAAGAAGCCAAAGAGCTGATTATCGCCACCACCGACGCTCGGAAGGGCGCTCTCCGCCAGCTTTCCAATCAAAAGGGATATGAAACCTTCGTGGTACCGGACGATGTCGGAGGCCGGTTTTCGGTTATCACCGATGTGGGGCTGTTCGGATTGGCGGTGGCGGGGATTGATATTGAAAGTTTCGCCGCCGGGTTCAAGGATATGAAATTGCGGACGGATATTGACGATTTCCGGGAGAATCCGGCGATGCTGCACGCGGCGGCGAGGCATCTGGCTTATTTAAAAGGGAAGAAAATCGAGGTGGTGGCGACAAATTCAGCCCCGCTGTATCACATCTGCCGATGGATGGAACAGCTATTCCCTGAAAGCGAAGGGCATAACGGCAAGGGAATGTGGGTCTCCCCTTCAATGTATTCGGAAAAACTGCACGCCAACGGGCAAATGGTGCAGGAGGGTGAACGGAATATCCTGGAAACATTCCTTTATTTAAAGGAGCACGATAATAGAGTGCCTATTCCCCGCGATGACGATGATTTGGACGACTTGAATTACCTGCCGGACAAGGGTAAGGATATGAACTTCATCAACAGTCTGGTCGTGATGGGACCCGCTCAAGCGCATCATAATGGCGGCGTGCCCAATATGACGGTCGAAATTCCGGCGCGCACTGCTTATCATATCGGTTCGTTGTATTTCCTGCTGGAAAGGTCGGTGGCGCTGTCGGGATATCTGCTGGGGCATAATCCCTTCGTTCAGCCGGGGGTGGAAGCGTATAAGCAGGCGATTTTCGCCCTGGCAGGGAAGCCGGGATATGTTGAATGCTGAATGTTGAATGTTGAATGATGAGCGATAATGTATCCTTAAAATAGGGTTTAGGGTTAGGTGTTTAGGCGCTTATTGCTCCCAGATCGACAAAAAATTGTAGATATTTCTAATTTTTCAGAACTAATACATCAATACTTAATTAACTGTGAATCTTTCTCTTATAAATTTCAAATATATAGTGTATAACT
>JABMRZ010000339.1 GCA_013202315.1 Candidatus Tariuqbacter arcticus
ACATGAACCATGAGCCGTGCAGACTTTGTAAATCTATATAAAACTTAATATAATACGATATTCTGCCAGAAACAACACGAATTTTTGTATTATGGTACTAAAAGCTCGCTTAATTTCTTTCTGTCCATTTATCAATAACCGCAAACCGTTCACCGTTCACCATAAAAAAATCCTTCCACTTCCTCCAACACTTCTCCGGGGGAATTCATACACATAACTTTCCGCCTGAATTCCGCCGCCCCCGGCATACCTTTAGTGTACCAAATCAAATGCTTCCGCATCTCCCGCACCGCCACATATTCCCCCTTGTTTTCCAGCGCTAAATTATAATGGTTTATGACCGTTTCCAATCGGATTTCAGCGGTTGCTTCAAACGCATCGCCCTTGATTTGAGCGAAAATCCAGGGCTTCCCTTCAGCGCCCCTGCCTATCATAACCGCATCGCATCCTGTCATGCGGAACATTTCCCCCGCGTCTTCAGGAGTCCTGATATCGCCGTTGCCAATTACCGGAATGGATACAGCCCGCTTGACCGCCGTAATCAAATTCCAGTCCGCTTGCCCTCGCAGCCCCTGCTTCGAATGCCGGGGATGAACCGCCACCGCGTTGAATCCGCAAGCTTCAACAATTAGCGCCGCTTCCACCGCAGTAGGACTATTCGCTCCCACACCGGAACGAAATTTCGCCGTCAAGGGCAAATCGACCGCCTTCCGCATCGCCGAGCATATAGCTTCCAATCGAGGCAAATCCCCCATCAAGGCGGCTCCCCCGCCTCGCCGTATCACCTTTTTCATCGGACAGCCGCAGTTCAAATCGATGAAATCAGGCTGCATTTCAGCGGCGATTCCCGCGGCTTCTGCCAATACTGCCGGCTCCGACCCGAACAACTGAATACCGTAAGGGCGCTCCTCCGGGGTGAATCTCATCAAACGCAGCGTCTTTTCACCGCTGCGCACCAACCCATCCGCGGAAACCATTTCGCTGACGGTGAACGCCGCCCCGAATGAACGGCATATCCTCCTGAATGACGAATCGGTTATACCCGCCAAAGGCGCCAACCCCGCCGCCGTATTCTGTCCCCTTAAAAATTCCAAATATAATCACCATCTATAGAATTCACTCAATCCATCACCAGCCCCCAGTCCTTAGCCCCCAGCCCCGCTAATCATTCCGACCTGTCGACCAAAAACCTCCACGACAATTTCAACACTTCCCTGAAACTCAACTTGACCGGCATCACCCGGAATCGATAGCAATATGCCTTGTGAAGCTTCAATAGGAACATATAAATCGGGCTGAACGGCAGTTTCATCGCCAGCTTCACCAGCGGCGTCAGCCATCTGAATTCCACCGCCAGCCATACCAGTTTCTGTAGTCTTTCAAACTTCTTCTTGTGGTGATTACTCAACGCTGAAAATCTATACCAACTGACCTGCAGCCTGTCGAAATCGCCGTCGAAATACCCTTTTTCGATGGCGTAATCCGCCAATTTCGTCCGCGGATAGGGCTGAAAAAGCGAAACCCAGGCATAGTCCGACCGGCATCGCTGATTGAGGGTCAAAGTGTCCCACGCCTGTTCCAAAGTCTCGCCCGGAAACAGCATCATATTGAAAGTGGCGAGCTTCAATCCCGCTTCGTGGATATTTTGAGCGGCGGTGATTATCCGGTCGTTGTTCATCTTCCGGTTGAGTAGATTCCGCCGAATTTCTTCATTCCCCGATTCTATCCCCATATAAACGCTGGCGCAGTTCGCCGATTTCAAAGCGCGGCATACTTCCGGGCTGATTGTTTCCGGGCGGCTGCCGCAGAGGAAAGGGATATTCAACTTCCGCCGGTACTTCTCCGAAAATTCAAAAACCCAATCCTTCAGCGTAGTGAAGTTATCGGTGCCGAAATAGACGAATTCTATGGGATATTTCGCCTTTAACTGCAGTATCTCTTCGATGATGGAATCCACCCCCCGATGCCGCAAATGAGGCGCTCCGAAACTCTTATACAGCTCTTTGATTTTGTAATTGTAGCAGTAAGTGCAGGCGTATGGACAACCCCTGGCGGTATTGACTATCCTGACTTTACTATTACGAGCCTGTGGGAATTGATAGAACAGATCCCGCGCCGGGAAGGCGATCTTATCCAAATCATCCTGAAGCGGACGGACCTCGTTGCGGTGAATCTGGCCGTTCAGTTTAATCCAAAAATTCCTAACCCCGCTGTAATCTTCTCCTCTTTGAACTGAATCGAGCAATTCGACCACCGCTTCTTCCCCCTCACCGCGGCATACTATATCCACCCCTTCTTCTTTCACCATCTCCGGGAAAAATGTAGGGTGCGGTCCCCCGAAAAGGCTGATGAATTCATGCCGCTCCTTCAGCCTGCGGTTCAAATCTATCAACTGTTTATGGTAGCCGGTGAAAGCGCTGTAGCCCACAAAATCCGGTTTCCAATCCTCTATCATCGCTGAGGCTTTTTGGAAATCGTCTTCTATCATCTTAACTTCGTGGCCCGCCTGACGGACAGCGGACATTACATACATCACGCTCAACGGCTCAAACCCGCCGCCTATATAACCGAGGAAATCGGTTACCACTAAAAATTTCATCTTTCAGCCTGTCTATCAGAAAAATTAGGAGTCTTCATTGAATTGCGCGGATAATGCGTATTTTTTAACCGCAAATAAACATGGAAATACACTGATAATATTGTCTCTTCTGCACAAATCTAAATTTAATAAATCCATCTTTGATAATCAAAAAAGCCCAGGGCAAATTCCCGCCCCGGGCTTTCTATAAAAATCGGCGTCGATTATCACACACCCCAACTTATCAACCAACTGCAAGTTTCAAAATGATAAACACTTGACACTTGGCACTTGATACTTATACAATCAACCTGTCATTATTCCACCAGCAAACACTTCCTGGTCTGAACGAAATCATCGGCGGTCAAACGATAGAAATAAAATCCCGAAGGTAGCCCCTCGGCGTTGAAAATTACGCTGTATCTACCCGCATTAAGCGTCTGATTCGCCAATATCCCCACTTCCTTGCCCAGCAGATTATATACCGCCAAATGCGCCTTCGATGTATGCGGCAGTGAGAATTCAATGGTGGTAGTGGGGTTGAAAGGATTGGGATAGTTCTGACCTAAAACGAAATCACCGGGAATGGTATTCGAGGGAATCTCATTCACCCCTCCGGCAATCACTGTCAAAGCGCCGTCGAAATGATCGGGCATAATCGTAGAACCTTCGCTGAACAGCACATAAGCGAATTCCAGCGGAGTGGTGCCAACAGCACTCTCAGGTATATAAAACCTCATTTTAACCATAATCCCCTCACCGGTCATCACATTTAGCGAATCGAAGCTCGTAGCTCCACCCGAAATAACCCCCGGAGTCGATGTGTCGTAAGTGTTAATCCAAGCCGCAGGGGTTATCGTCCCGCTGATATCATAAACCGGTGAATCCGCCACCGCTATTTCCGGATCGAACGACAGATAAAAATCATAGGACAACACATTATGGGATGGACTGACATAGGTGATGTAAATCGGTATTTCGACGCTCACGCCCGTTTCGTAGATGGTGGTATCCGGCATCGCCACATAAACAAAACTGGGAATATCAGGCAATGTTACATCCGGCAGGGTCTGAGCGAATGTCAAATCCTGATCCTCCAGCACACATAATCCATAGCCCGTATAATAATAATATACATCATACATACCCTGGATGATATCGATGGAATAACTGCCATCGGCGGCTGTCCAAGTGGTGTCCGTCACCGAACCGGGCCCATCCGCCTGGAATAGAACTTGGATACCCTCATGGGAAGTCTGCCCTTCAAGAAAGGCGTACCCGTTGATCGCTGCGGTTAAAATCTCCGGTAAGGTCACATCGTCCAGCGTCACACTAACCGTGATTTCCACATCGGAAACGGTCACCGTTTCAAAACCCGGATGCGAATAATGAATGTCGTAAGTCCCTGGCATAACATCGAGCTCGTAAGATCCGCTGTCCTCCGTGTAAGTGGTCGCCGATACCGCTCCACCCGATATAGCTTCAAAGAAGACTTCAATGCCCTCGTGACTGGTCTGATTCTCCAGGAATGCGTTTCCATTCACCGTAGGCAATCCGACTTCGATGGTGATGGAACCGTCGATAGTGGTCATCAAGTCTTCGTTATAATAGAAGCTCGCCAGTGTCAGCGGAGTGGTTCCCGTCGCCGTTTCGGGAATATTATATTCCAGATATATCAAGACACCTTCACCCGATAAGTATGGCGTTGAAGTCATAAAAGAACCTCCATTCAATACCCCAGCCGCCGGAGAATAAAAAATGGTGAACCACGATGTGGGAAGTATCGCCCCGGTTATGTCATAATCGCTGTAAACCGCCACCGATTCGTCATAGTTGATTTCCACATCGAAACTCTGAACCGAATCGGACGGGTCGATTTCAGTGGTGTAAATCGGGATGAGGATTGTACTTCCAGGCGCGGCGGTGGTGTCAGGGAATGATACTGTCTGAGCAGATACCAAACCGGCGAACCCCAGAATCAACACCCCAAAAGTTAAAAAGAAAGAGGTAATTCTTTTCATCGATATTCTCCAAAGATGTTTTAAGATGACAAATACGAATGATGAAATTTCAATTTGAAAATTTAACTAAAATAAATATAAAAGTCAATTAAAGCGGACAATAAAAATAATAAATTTATTGAAAATAGGCTGTAGGCTATGGGCTATGGGTTTTAGTCCGCCACTCGGCGGATTAATTAACCAGGAATGAACACGAATAAAACGCTAATGATAAAGATGCCGCTGAATGCAATACAACTTATATAACGCAACCTCTTGCAAAAGTCGATTCATTTCGTGAATGACTAATCACAAAATCGTTCAACACCGATTTTTTACTACAAATATTTTAGAA
>JABMRZ010000340.1 GCA_013202315.1 Candidatus Tariuqbacter arcticus
CTGCGAAGCCCCTTCTTCCGGGCGCAATCCCGGACGAGGCGTAGAACCTAACCAGGCCAAAATCATCAGTCTGGTGCCTTTAACCGGCAAGGGAATGGTGAAATATCTTCGATATGAATATATTCACCCGGCAATTGGGAAATCGCCTACCTTTAAAAAAGTATATAATCACCATAGGGCGGAAATCCTTCATCTGGGGAAGGTTATTGAGCTCGGCGGTTTCATCGCTTACCATCATGCATATATCGCCGTGAAAAGATGGGATGGTGAACTTGTCCTGGTGAATGGAATGGCCTCCCTCGATGATGGGATAATGGAATTGAAGGTTTGATTGAATTTAAAGCGATTCTCCAATACCATTTGTGTCTATTCATGTTCATTCGTGGTTAATTTTTAATAATACATAAATAACTCTACTTTTAAAAGGAAAACAATATGCCTAAATACCGCATCGCCTGGCTGCCCGGAGACGGAGTCGGAAAAGATGTGATGCAAGCGGCGCGCCTAATCCTCGATACCTTAAAATTGGACGCTGAATACATCCCCGGCGATATCGGCTGGGAATTCTGGATGCACGAAGGCGACCCGCTGCCCCAGCGGACCATCGATATGCTCAAAACCACCGACTGCGCCCTCTTCGGAGCTATCACTTCCAAACCCAAAGAAGAAGCGGCGAAGGAACTCGACCCTGAATTGGCGGACAAAGGCTTCGTCTACTTTTCGCCCATCGTCCGCTTGAGGCAGGAATTCAATTTGCACACCAATCTGCGCCCCTGTAAAGCATACCCGGGCAACCCTTTGAATTATAAAGAAGGCATCGACATAGCCGTCTTCCGCGAGAACACTGAGGGAATGTATGGCGGAGTGGAATTCTTCCCCCTGCCGCAGTCGGTGTATGACGCCCTTTGCATTCACCCCAAGATGAAGAAATTCGGCGATAAATCACCACTCTCCGAAATCGCTATGTCCACCCGGATAATGACCAAAAAAGGCTGCGCCAGCATCGTCACCCAGGCTTTCGAATTCGCCCGGAAGTTCAACCGCCGTTCGGTGACCGTGGTCGACAAGCCCAATGTCCTGCGTGAAACCGGAGGCTTGATGATTCGCACCGCCCGCGAAGTGGCTGAAAATTATCCGGAAATACCCCTGTGGGAAACCAACATCGACGCACAATGTATGTGGCTGGTGAAGAACCCGCACGATTACGATGTGCTGGTCTGCGAAAATATGTTCGGGGATATCATTTCCGACCTCAGCGCTCAACTGGTGGGCGGATTAGGCTTCGCCTGCGCAGGGAATATCGGCGATGAATACGCCGTCTTCGAACCCACTCACGGCAGCGCCCCTAAATATGTCGGTATGAACAAAGTCAACCCCATCGCTATGATTCTATCCGCCAAAATGATGCTCGATTGGCTGGGCGAAACCGATATGGCGGTGAAGCTGGAGAACGCCGTCGCCGCGGTCATCGAAGAGGGCGAAGTCCGCACCTATGATATGGGCGCTTCCAACACCACTACCGATATGGCGGAAGCGGTGGCGGGCAAGCTGAATGTGTGATGTGTCTACCGATGGGGCGTGATCTCCCCGCCCTATGAGTTTATACTATGAACACAGATGATGTTATACACTCCGCCTATGAAAATAAAGCATCGGTAAACACTTGACATTATCGTAATAATTCCTTAATTTAAATTTTAGAAAAATAATATATCCCTAACACTTTTGGAGGCGTTATATGGCGTTTGTTAAAGAAGCATTGGGAATGATTGAAACCAGAGGATTGGTCGGTGCCATCGAAGCCGCCGACGCTATGGTCAAAGCGGCGAAAGTGTCATTGGTGGGCAAGGAAAAAATCGGCGGAGGGTATGTCACCGTCTTCGTCCGAGGGGATGTGGGCGCGGTTAAAGCCGCCACCGACGCCGGCGCCACCGCCGCTGAAAAAGTCGGTGAATTGATTTCCGTCCATGTCATCCCCAGGCCTCATCAGGAAGTGGAAATGATAATCCCTCAAAGACCCGAAGAATAAACCCCTCCTTCACCTGCTTCATCGCAGACTTTCAACCGTTAGCACGATAATTGCGGATATTCACAAGCGAACCTTGATGGATTGTCTCTTCCGAGTCTCAAAGCCAATGCAGCGCATATCTCTCCGGTAAATCATTGCTGAGCTTCTTAAAATATTTCCGCGGCTGCGATTCTTATGAGCGGCATAAGGCGGTCGCCGACGCTGTCTTGAACAGCGATTGTGATTCGCGGACCATACTCGATGTCGGGGGGGAGACCCGGGTTACTACTAATCGGTTGGCACTTTAATTGCTCCGTTGGTATTGTATACCGCCAGTTAAACTCTAAAATGTTGAAAGTGTCTATGTCGAACACACTCCTTGTAAACAACACGCACAATTTATGGTCTTTTTATATCGATATATTACTTGAAGGCTGATTCACATTGTGTTCAATCCATTCAAATTATACTCCTCACTGAAAGAAAAATACCGCGAAGATTATTATTCCCATTGCAGAACCGATTTGCTGCCATTTATCAATGGTAATCCCGAATATATATTGGATATTGGCTGCAGTAAAGGATTAACCGGTAAATTATTCAAGGAACATTTCGAAGCGAAATATGTTGCTGGGGTTGAAGTAAACCCCGATGCGGCTTCTATCGCTGAAGAACATTTAGACGATGTTTATGTGTTAGACTTGAATAAAGAGCCTTTGCCGGGGGAAGACGATTTTTTTGATTTAATGATACTCGGCGATATTCTTGAACATTTGGTCGAGCCTTATTCATTACTGAAAGCTGTTCATAAGAAACTCAAAAACGGCGGTCAAGCGATAATAAGCGTTCCCAATATCAGGAATTGGCGCATATTATTTGAGTTGATATTTAAAGGAGATTGGAGATATGTGGACGCCGGTGTATTAGACAAAACCCATCTGCGCTTTTTCGCCCGCAAATCTATGAAAAGAATGATATTTGAAACAGGATTTGAAATTAAAAAATATGGCTGTAGACTGAGGTTTCTTGAAAAAATATTGAATATATTGAGTCTCAGTATCTTCAAGGGCTTTTTAACATCGCAAAACTACTTCTCAATCATAAAAATAAAATAATAGAGGTGCATAATGAAATACGCGATTTCAACCATAATAGCTTCCCTTTTGTTTTCAACCTGGCTTTTCGCTGATGTAATCTATGTCCCAGAGGATTATCCGACTATCCAAGGTGCCATCAATGCCGCTCAGCCGGGTGACACCATTCAAGTGGGTCCCGGCATATACGCTCCGGCTTCGGCAAGTTATTTAAATAACATCTCGCTTTTCGGAAGCGGGATGGAAGGTCCTAACAACACAATCATTCAAAACAGCACTTTATCGGGTATTAACGTCAATTATTCTAATGATTGGGTGATACGAGGATTTGAAATTTGCAATGTTTTTCAAGGAGTACGCCTACAGTATTGCACAAATGTTGAAGTTTCTGAAATATACGCACATGATAACAATATTTCATATTCGGTTGGAATATCGATTACTGGCTGCTCCGATGTCTATTATCACCACAATATTATCGAGTCTAACGGTTACAGCGGTATTTGGGAAACTGGGTCTTCAAATCTAAGTTTTGTTAATAATACCGTTGTTAATAACGGAGGCAACGGTGTTTTGCTCTGTTCATATATATCTGGATTGGAAATCATTAACAATATCGTAGCTTATAATAATGATGAAGGGATAGAATCTACAGAAAATCAGACAAGTTGTACAGCAAATTATAATAATGTCTATGGTAATGGTGGATATGCTTGGTATAATGTCAGTCCTGGTGTTGGAAATATTGAGCTGGATCCTCAGTTTACCTACCTGCCTCCATTACACTATTACCTTTGCGCCACCTCTCCTTGCGTTAATTCAGGCGATCCAAATATACTTGACCCTGATAGTTCTCGTTCCGATATGGGGGCTTTATACTTCGATTTAGGTGGTGGTTCCAACTTAGTTACAATCGATTTCGAGCCCTTGAATCCTCCAATAATAATACCACCATCAGGTGGCGTTGTGGAATTCGATGTTACCATTGAATGCTTGGAATCATATTCAATATTTGATGGTTGGTATGATCTGCATATACCTGACGGTCAAGTAATTTCACCAATACTGCTAAGACAGGGACTTTATTTGGAAGTTGGGAATAGTCTAAATCGTACATTGGAACTCGAATTACCCGCATTAGCTCAATCCGGCACTTATACTGTCTGCGGTTATGTCGGCTTTTTCCCTATTGAAATCTTTGATATGGACGAATTCGATTTTGAGAAGGAACCTTATGACGGTCCCATTTCAGGTGAGGACGCCGTTTGGACAATCTCCGGCTGGGGCGATCCCGAACAATTCACCACTCCGCTCTATCTGCCTGAAAAGTGTGAATTGACCCTTTCCGCCTTCCCCAACCCCTTCAACCCTGAAACCTCGCTCTATTTTAACCTCCCCGAAGCGGGTATGGTGACGGTCAAAGCTTATGATGTGTTGGGCAGGGAAACCGCCGTTGTCTTCTCTGGATTCTGCGCAGAAGGTTCCAATAGTATCAATTGGAATGCCTCCGATTTACCCTCAGGGCTGTATTTCATCCATTGCCAAGCCGGGGAATTCAATACGGTGAAGGAAGCACTGCTGATTAAATGAAAAACCTGATTAGACGGCTGAAAGAAAGATATTTCCGGAAACACTATCCGCCGGAATTCATCGAATTAGCCGCCCCTATGGGTATGGACCTGCTCGATTTCATTCAACACTACGGCGGATTGAGAAACGATGTGTTGAAGCTGATCCCAGCCAGTGTGAAAAGAGTTTTAGATGTCGGATGCGCCAGCGGATTCACCGGTGAAGTGTTGAAATCGAGGGGAATTGAAACCGTGGTCGGCGTGGAATTGGAACCGACCATCGCCCAATTCGCCCGACAAAGGCTGGATGATGTCATCGTTGGGGATGTGGAGCGAATCGAAATTCCCTACCCCGATGGATATTTCGATTTGATTATGTATAACGACATCCTCGAACATCTCATCGACCCCTGGGAACTGGTCAAGAAGCACAGCAGACTGCTGTCCGAAAACGGGCGGTTTATGATTGGTTTCCCCAATGTCAGGCACTTCCTTTCTCTGCTAAATATCCTGAAAGGCGGATGGGATTATCAAGAAATAGGGCTTTTCGCAAAGATACACCTCCGCTTCTTCACCCTTAAGAATGTGAAGAAGGATATATTAGCGCCGGTCGGGCACAAGGTTGACAAAGTGTGGCGGCATTATCGACTTTTCAGGCGGACATCTTTGTTCAAAACGGCGGCTAAGCTCTTGTCGCTATATATATTCCGGGATTTCTTCGTCTATCAGTATGTGATACTTTCTAAATCCGAAGATTATAAGTAAAAAGAGAATTTTATTTCTTTGAGCGCAGGAGAAATGGTCTGGAACGCGCAAGAACTGCCTTCGGGGATTTATTTCCTTAATATCAACTTCAATGAAAATAATAAAGTCATTAACTGTTTATGGCTGAAATAGGATTTAAAAAGACAGATAATACATTCAACCTCGATTACACCGCAAAAACTAAGGACTGGCTGGATTCCCGCTACAGACGGGATAATAGCGGTCTATACCGCGCACACAGGCCGATATACGGCTTCGGGATTGAACCCTCGGAAAAAAATCACACCATCCGCTATGGAATCGCCTATGGCATCTTGAAAGCGTTGAATAGACTGCAATGGGAAACCACCCTCGATGTCGGCGGCGGCGAAGGATACCTCCCCAAATTGCTGAGGACGATATTCAATCGGGAAAGTTATACCTCGGAAATCTCCCTGGAAGCCAACCTGCGCGCAAAAGAATTCTTCGGCTTGACCGGGGTAACAGCGGATGTACAGAGGCTCCCTTTCAAGGACGGCTCTTTCGACATAGTCATCGCTTCGGAAGTGATTGAACACCTTCAGTATCCTCAGTTAGGATTGTATGAAATGGCTCGAGTGGCATCCGAAGCAGTCGTCATCACCACCGCCGAAGCATACGCCAGCGAGCGCGAACGGGTTCTGAGGCTTAAAACCCGGAATTTCCAAGCCCCTCACAGCGAAAGAAATTACTGGCATCCGAGCGATTTCCGGCGATTATTCGATGGTGAAGTGCGAGTTCTAACCTGCACTAAAGCCTTTATGGATATCGATGAGAAGTCTATCGACCAGCGTGAAGCTATAGATTTGGTGAGAAATATGACCCCTTTGGACGATTATGATAGGGACGCCCTGGACGCTTTGATTATATTCCTCAAAAATGACGCTTCAATGGGTGAACCGGCGCTGGAAGATGAAATCATCCTCGATCAGTTGTTTTCCTTCAAAGTTGCGCATAATTATCGAGCGGTCGAAATCGCTCCCCCGCCGGTCGATAAGCTATGCTGCCCGGTTTGCCGGGGTAACCTTGAAATGAGAGAGGATAAATGCCGATGCTCAAATTGCCGGGAAGAATATCCCGTTTTTGAAGGCATCCCCGTTTTACTGACACAGAAGCCGTTGAGTCCGCCGAGCGCATCGGATATCGAAAAAGCGGGGCTGAAACCGGAGGGTATGATGCATATCGCCGACAAATTCGCACCCAAAGACACTTCAAGACTGAATAAGTTTTCTTGCATAGTATTATTGGCATTTAACTTGCTGTTCAGGTATATTACATCTACAGTTCCCTGGAAGATTAAATTCAAATGGCTTCGCAATAAAGCCAATCCTTCCATATTCATCAACTATTTTGTCAAATAACTAACTTTTAGGAGGATATCATGAAAAAAATAGTAATGATCATTCTCGCATTCTCGTTTATCGTAATTCCCGCTTGGGCGCAGATGTGGGAAATCGGTCAGATGCCAATTCCGGGATTCGATAACGCCAGGCTGGTGCGGGCTTATGGCGACTATTGCTATGTTTCTAAATACGCTTCCCAATTGATAGTCGCCGATGTTAATAATCCTGCCCTGCCCTTTTCCATCGCTCAGCTCATGATTCCCAACCTGCACGGATATATAACTATTGCGGAAAATGCTCTTTATGTCTCTGGAGGTTCATTTTCCCAAACCGTATATGTAATCGATATATCCGACCCGACAAACCCTGTAATGGTAAATCAAACTCCGACCTTGGCTAATTCCTCTGATTTGGAAGCGAGGGGCGATTATCTCTATGTATGCGGTTATGGCAACGGATTGGTGGTCTATGATATCACCAACCGCTTCCATCCGGTGGAAGTCAACCGAATCGCCGGAATCGGTAATGTCTATGGGATAAAATGCAGTGAAAATTACATCTATTTGGGGGTGGCTTCACAAGGATTGAAGATATACGATATCACCGAACCTGACAATCCGCAATTCGTATCCTACTGTTACATTCCAAACACTCAGTATCCCATATTAACTAAAGACAAAGACTATGTATATTTCGCATCCTATACCAATGGTCATGATATAGTCGATGTCAGCAATCCATCCAATCCGATACTTCTTAACACGGTGAATCCTTTTTCGCTGAACCGTTATATCGAGTTCAGCAACGACCGGCTATTCTTCGGCAATTGGGCGACCGGAGCGATGATGTATGATATCTCTAATGTTGGGAATCCGCAATTGTTAACCATCATCCCTCCCCTTTATTCCGGTACAATGGATGTTCATATATGCGGGGGGAATCTCTTCGTGGCGGATTTGAGTCATTTGCGCATTATGGCATATACGGATAATGGGGACGCTTATTACCGGAAAATCCGCGTCCCATTCAACTGGATAGACATTACCCTCATTGGAGACTTTTGGCCGCTGGGCGATGATACTTTCACCCCTCGCATTCCCATCGGCTTCCATTTTCCTTATTACGACAATTTATATGGATATCTTCATGTCTGTTCCAACGGATTCATCGCCTTCAACAATTATTCCCCTTCTTACTGGGATACCCCTATTCCCTGCGATACTCAGCCCAACGATATCATCGCCCCTTTCTGGGATAACTTCAACCCCACCGGAAGTCCTATGAATGTTTTCACGAAATTGTTGGAAAATCCAATGCGCTTCGTCATTGAATTCGTTGATATGCCGAGGGTCGGTGCGGTCAACGAATTCGAAACCTTTGAAGTCATACTTTATCCCAACGGCGATATTATATTCCAATACCCAACCGTGGTAGACGCTTCATCAGCCACTGCAGGCATCGAGAACGAAACCGGCACTCGCGGCACTCAATGGATCCGCAATTACAATACTTCGATTCCGGACTCCATTGCCATCGGTTTCCGAAGATTGGGCATCACTGAAGGTAACGGTGTGGAAATATTCGAATTTGCGGAAGATTTCGCCGATTTTGAAGAATATGATAATTCCGAGGAATTCGACAATTTCCCTCAAACTGAAGCGATTCCCTCGGAACTCGCCGTTTCCGCCTCCCCCAATCCCTTCAATCCGAACACCACTGTCAGCTACCAGCTCCCTCAAGCGGGCATAGTTACCATCAGCGCATATAATGTACAGGGCAGGAAAGAAGCGATTATTCTCAACCAATACCAAAACGCCGGTTTTCACCAAATCGAATGGAACGCCTCCAATCTTTCCTCCGGAATATATTTCATCGCTCTAAAAGCTAACGGTGACAGTAAAACTATTCAAACGCTGCTGCTTAAATGAGCTTCTGTCGATTATGAATTACCTCACACGCTGAATGAATCAAAGCTGCTAAACAAAAAGACAATCATCCTAATAATTCTTGGGACTCCAAAATCAATTTTCTCTGAATAAGGAGGTGTAATCATGAAACAGTCGGTTTGTCTTTTAGTAGTATTGACTATAGTTAGTATATCATTTGGGCAAATGTGGGAAGTGGGGAACTTTGCTGTTCCAAGCAATGACAATTGTCGTCATTTGCGCGCTTATGGTGATTGTTGCTTTATTTGCAAATATGATGATATATTGATGGTTGCTGATGTTATTGAACCCTGTAATCCCTTTGTTGGTGATTCTCTGTGGTTGGATTTTCCTTGTTATTTCACGATTGCTGAAAATACATTATATGCCTCCGGTGGGAGCTGCACCTATACAGTACTAATTTTCAATATTGAAAACTTACCGGAAATAACACCTGTTGGAGAAACTATAGCGACTATCAATGCGGCAGACTTAGAAGCTCGAGGTGATTTTCTTTATGTCTGCGATTACATAGGCAATATTTTCGTATATGATATCAGTGACCGTTTTACTCCAGTTGCATTAAACATAGTTCAAACTGGAGGCAGCGCGTATGGTATTAAACTTAGCGAAAATTACCTTTATGCCGGGATAGCTTGTGAAGGTTTGGAAATCTACGACATATCCATTCCTGAATCACCGGAACTTGTATCATTCTTGCCCCTAGACTGTGGTATTTATCCTATGGTCAACAAGGATAATGATTATGTTTACATGGCAACTTATTCGGATGGTTATTTAATAATTGATGTTAGTAATCCTACAAATCCAGAGATTATTAGTACTATTAATCATGCTGGATTTGACAGGTATTTGGAGCTGTCGAATGATAGACTTTTTTTGGGAAATTGGTCCAGTGGTACGATTATGTACGATATATCCCGTGTCGATGAGCCGCAGTACATATGTTCTATACCTGCTTTAATTTCTGGTACAATGGATTTGGCGGTTGCGGGAAAGTATCTTTATGTTGCAGATTTAAGTCATTTCAGAGTTTTTGAATATGAAAAGCCGCCGGATGGATATTATCGTTCAGGCAGAACCGAATTTATGTGGATAGACATCACTCTTATTGGGGACCTTTGGGCGCTGGGCGATGATACCTTCACCCCTCACATCGAAATCGGATTCGACTTCCCTTTCTATGATAATATCTATGACGAATTATTTGTCTGTTCCAACGGATTCATCGCCTTCAACAATTTTTCACCGTCATATTGGGATACTCCCATCCCCTGCGACACTCAGCCCAACGATATAATAGCTCCCTTCTGGGATAACTTCAATCCCACCGGAAGTCCTATGAATGTCTACACGAAGTTGCTGGAAAATCCAATGTGCTTCGTCATTGAATTCGTTGATATGCCGAGGGTCGGTGCAGTCAACGAATTCGAAACCTTTGAAGTTATACTTTTTCCCAACGGCGATATTATATTCCAATACCCAACCGTGGTAGATGCCTCATCAGCCACCGCAGGCATCGAAAATGAGACCGGAACTCGCGGCACTCAATTGCTCCACAATTACACTACTTCAATTCCGGACTCCATAGCCATCGGTTTCCGAAGAATGGGCATCACTGAAGGGAATAGGGTGGAAATATTCGAATTTGCGGAAGATTTCGTCGATTTTGAAGAATATGATAATTCCGAGGAATTCGACAATTTCCCTCAAACTGAAGCGATTCCTTCGGAACTCGCCGTTTCCGCTTCTCCCAATCCCTTCAATCCGAACACCACTGTCAGTTACCAGCTCCCTCAAGCGGGCATAGTTACCATCAGCGCCTATAATGTCCTGGGCAGGCGGGAAGCCGTCCTGGTCGATGGATACCGGAACGCCGGCGCGCACAGCGTCGAATGGAACGCCTCCAATCTTTCATCCGGGATATATTTCATCCTGATTCAAGCAAACGGCAATAGCCATACTCTGCGGACGCTCCTTATGAGGTGAAAACTGCAAAATTCCGATTGATTGAAAGCCAGGGGTCTAATGAACCTCGGGCTTTTTTCACATAAATATTTGCATTATATCAATTTTTTACGGATATTATAGCGATTCCAAAAAATCGCTTCCTATCCTGTCATTCCCGCGAAAGCGGGAATCCATCTTTTTGAAAAACAAGTAGAACGATTCCGGACAAGCCGGAATGACAAATTGAGGAAGATCGGAAATTCTTTTTAAGCATGGGTATAATTCCTCACCAATCCCGCCGGATATTCCAACCGACGGTGGGAGTTCGCTTCATCATTCGGTAAAGTTTGGTCGGCTTTGCAGGATCGAAATTCTTCGCGGTGATGCGCACCACTGTGATGGATTCTATGACTAATTTTTGGAAGTCTTTTTCTTCCAGCGGACCCGGAATAAATTCCACCTCGAAACCGATGAAGTATGCCTGCTGTTTGGCGATGCCCCGGACTTCCTGGATAATATCGAGCGGTATCATCCTGGTTTCTACCGGCAGAACTTCATCTTCACGAAAGTGCTTAACAACTACTATTCTTTTATTTTTTATAGCATTGCGAATATTTTGACGAATCAAGGATGTATCCATTTATTCTCCGGTGACTTTGATCCATTCATTATATAGAGGAACTAATATGTAGCCCGGTTTCTCCGAAGCCGGGGATTCTTACTATTATTATCTTGAAAATAGAATGTAAGCTCAGGTTATTTAATAATTTAATATCCGGGTTAGTGGCACAGGCATACTGCCTGTGTCTATCTATATCGAAACTCCACAGATGTCATTCCTGCGAAACAGTCTGTCCGAGAATGCAAAATCGAATTATATATGCGCGATATAGAATATCATAAGTTATTGTTTCATAGCAAC
>JABMRZ010000341.1 GCA_013202315.1 Candidatus Tariuqbacter arcticus
GTCCCAATCTTGTAAGGGCTGGGTTTCCCAGCCCAGAATCCACGCACAATCGCTCTTGGGCGAGGTAACCTCGCCCTTACAAAAAAGGCGTGAATTTTTGTCGCTCATTATAATTAAGAATTCTGGCGCTGTGCATAATAGCGCCGTTAAGGAAATCTATAAGCGGAGGGCAGCATATAAGGAAGGACCACCCGGCAATATATGAGAATTCCGCCGGGTGATATATTAAAGCGCTTTGCGCCTCGTCCGAAACTTCGTTCGGAAAAATGACTCCATTCAGCTACGGTGGGAGAATAGTTGCTTTTGTCATTAGTCACTGGTCATCGGTCATTTGAGTAGTAAGATTTTCTGCGTTTGGATTAATCCATTCGCACTTAGGCGGGCGAAGTAGATTCCGGAGGGGAGTTTTGCGGCGTCGAAGGTGGCTTGATGCGTTCCGGCGGACTGCCATCCGTCCATTAACCTCCCCACTTCCCTCCCCATCACATCATAAACCACCAACTCCACATAGCTGTCAGCTTGCAGCTGATAGCTGATAACTGTCGAAGCGTTGAAGGGGTTGGGATGTACAGGATGAAGGATGAAGGATGAAGGATGAGTGATAACAGGAGCTTCTTCCCCATCCCATCCATAAAGCGTCCAGCCGAAATTATGCGCAGGCGCGCCGTCGCCGGGCAGTTTTTCAAAGGGGAAGGAATCTTCCGCTAAAATTTGCCAGGTGTCGTGGTCATATACATAAGCATTATAGGAATAATCGCCCGCCGAAGTGGTGGCGGGGACGAATTGGGTCAAATCATCGCGGGTTATGACTTCGCCGGCGGGGAAGTCAATCCCCTGCCGGAGGAATATCGGATAAATTATCCCGCTCGGAAGGGTAACATTCGCCGCCACATCGATGGTATACGAAGTGGAAGTATTATTAGTGATTGCCAGATCAAAATCGAATGAACCGCCCCCGGTAGGAATTTGTATTGGCGGGTTATGCGGGGTCAGAGTCAAGTTCACCTGTCCGGAATCCTCATCGAAGCGGAGCAGCAGGACATCGATCGACCCCATCCCGGCGGGCGGAAAGGTTAAGCCGGTGACTATGTATCCGCCATTGGTAGTTGTCTGGATACACTTGGCTTCATCGTAATAACCGCCGGAGTAGGTGTCTTCCCAGATTGTGTTTCCATCGGCATTGCATTTTACAAAATATGCGCTGGCGAGGGCGGCTTCAAAGTTCATTCCGGCGATAATGTATCCTCCATCGTCAGTCTGCACCACACTAAATCCGAAATCGGCTCCGTATCCTCCCCAGGTGCGCGTCCATACTGTATCCCCACTTACATCCGTTTTTATCGCATAGACCTCTTCACTACTGCCGACAATATTTGTCCATCCGGCGATAATATATCCCTCATCGGTTGTTTGGCGGACGCACAAACCTTTGCCGTATCCCAGGTTCCGGTCCCAAACGAGGTTGCCATTAGCATCGGTTTTTATCAGATAGACTTCGGAATAGCCGCCGTATAGATCCTCATTTGTCGCTCCGGCGATGATGAACCCGCCGTCGGAGGTCTGGATCAGGCTGTAGCCGCAGTCTCTGGCGTGGCCGTGGTAATTCCGGGTCCAAATTGGATCGCCGTCAGCATCCAGTTTCATCAGCAGGACATCTCCAAACATTTGGGGAAAACCGCCATCGTATAAGCCGGCGATGATATAATCGCCGTCATCGAGCTGCAGGACGCTGTAGCCGCAGTCGATTACGCCGAAGTCGAAAATACGGGTCCAAATGGTATCTCCGAGCATATCGGTTTTAAGCACATAGAGGTCGCCGGATAAGCCATAATTAGGTTCGTTGGTGATCCCGGAGATGATGTAGCCGCCATCGGTGGTCTGCTGAACGCAGTAGCCGCGATCGTGTTCGGCTCCTCCATAGGTGCGCGTCCAGAGGGTATCCCCCAGGGAATCCGTTTTCACTAAGTAGATATCCCCGTATTGATCAAGCTGGATGACCCCGGTGATGATGAAACCTCCGTCGGTGGTCGGCTGAACATAGTGTCCGCAGTCTTGTAAGTTCCCGCCGTAGTGCTGCGCCCATTGAATATTGAGTTGGGCGGAGGCGGAGGCGGATAGAATAATCAACGCCAGCAGGAATGTGCGCATTTTTTGCATTTCAAGTCTCCTTTCTTGAAGCTAATCTTTGAATTTATGCAATTTGAAAGGCAGTAAGAAGGTCAATAATTAATGAAAAAGCAAATTCAGTGCCTCTTGGTTATTCTGCATTACATATTTAGCGGTGGCGTTCTTCGGACTCTGGTATAAATACACCTTGTCGGACAGCCAACTACTCTCTCGAAAGGAAATTAATTCAATATTCAACCGTCACTCGATAATAATACTCCCCGGATGCCGCCGCCCCTGTATCTTCGAATGTATTCAAAGTCGGATTCGCCAGCGGGGTCATACCGGTGACATTGAAATGCGGAATCGTATCCCGATAAACATAATAGCTTAAAGCTTCAGGGCTTTCAGACCATTCGAGGATGATATTAGCGCCCTGGATACTAATTGTCAAGTCTTCTATTATGGGGATGTTTTCACCTTCAAGCCGAATCAGATAGAAATCCGAGCCTCCCGCGCCGAATGAATTCGTATATCCCCCGACAGCATACCCACCATCCATCGTCTGCTGAACGCTGAAACCCACATCGATTCCGGTTCCGCCATAAGTTTGGTTCCACTGTTCATCGCCGGAAGCGTCGGTTTTTATGAGATATATATCGGTCGAACCGGCGCCGTAGGAAGTGGTCGTTCCTGCGACTATGCAGCCTCCATCCGAGGTCTGCATCACACTGTGTCCTTCATCGTTGCCGGTTCCTCCGAAAACATTTGTCCATAGAGTATCCCCGCGGTCATCGGTCTTAATCAAATAAATATCATTATACCCCGCGCTATAGGAAGTAGTCACTCCGGCAATGATATACCCGCCATCGGTAGTCTGCTCGACGAAGTAACCTTTATCATGGCCTTCTCCGCCATAAGTGCGCATCCAGATTTCATTGCCGTCAGGGTCTATCTTCAGCAAATAAACATCGTAGAACAAGGACGTAGTGGTATAGGAATTTCCCCCGCCGCTGATGATATAATTTCCATCGTCTATCTGCTGAACACAGAGCCCTTCATCGCAGTTGTGACCGCCGAATGTGTTGGTCCAGAGCGTATCCCCGCCAGTATCGGTTTTTATCAAATAGATACTCTCCTCTCCGGCGCCATAGGACCAGGTTTCGGCGACGATAATATACCCGCCGTCCTGGGTCTGACGGGCAAAATTTCCGACATCCCTGCCGGTTCCGCCGTATGTTCTGCTCCACACTTCATTACCGGCATTATCCGTTTTTACTAAAAGGACATCGCTGTCCCCTGCGCCCCCTATAAAAGTGTCGCTGACGATGATGTAACCGCCGTCGCTGGTCTGCTGGACTTTGCAGCCGGAATTGGCGCAGATTCCTCCAACACAACTGGTCCATAGAGTGTCTCCCTCTGAGTCGGTCTTCACCAGATATATTGAGACGATGTCCGCATTCGCCATTACAGTCTGACCGCAAAGAATGAACCCTGAATCGGCGGTCTGTTGGGCGCCGAAACAGTAATCGTCTTCCACACCCCCATAGGTCCTCGTCCATAAAGTATCCGGCGCCTGAGCGGTTGAAGTAACCGCTAGAAACGCGAAGGTTATTAATATTGCTAAGAGTTTTTTCATTTCAAACCCTCCTTCGTTTGAGTGTTTGTCTGATATTTATAGGGCAGGAGTAACTCAATCCCCAATCCCCAATTCCTAATTCCCAATTCCTAATTCCAAATTCCAAATTCCCAATTCCTAATTCCAAAAACCAAATACCAAAATCCGAATTCCAAAA
>JABMRZ010000342.1 GCA_013202315.1 Candidatus Tariuqbacter arcticus
ACTCAGAACTTAGGACTAAAGACTCAAGAAAAATATCTGCCACAATTCGATGAATTACAAATAATTATTATAAATGTAAGAGATGGACTCTTACAGTGGATGAGTAAGTATCTAAACCCTATTTTCAGGGTAAATCGATACGGAGCGGCGCTTCTTTCCGAAGATAATGCCGCTCCACGATTTATTCTCCGTTGTAGATTATTAGGGTTATCTTTGGTAATTATACCTTAACTGGTTATGCACTCTGTTCAGTTTCCCTAAAAATGTTATTCCGGCTTGTCCGGAATCGCTCTCGTTTTCGTTTTAACGAGCCGATTCCCGACGCGCTTCGCTTGCGGGAATGACGACATTGGTGGGGCTGTTGAGAAAAGCTGACTTGAGTGCATAACCGATACCTTAATTTTCAGTATAACCGGTGAGGATTTGAAGGGATAAATCTATGTCAAAGTATATAAGAGGCGGACTAATAGCCGCAGGCTTCAGCCTTTCCATTCTTCTTTTCGCAGGAGCGGTATTCGCTGTTAACGAGGGAATCATAAACAGTCAGGAGAACCTGGACAGCGGTATAACCCTGCTGACATTACCGATGGAAATCGTCAGTCCGGGTCACACCTATTCTATTACCTGGACGCCATCGGACAGCGCGGGTATTTTATGGTATAGTCTGAATCCCGGCGCGGGCATACCATCGTACTACACCTACAGTGAGACTTTCAATACTCCGGGAGAAATCACTTTCGATCCGGAATTCCTCCCGGTTGGATTCTTATACTGCATCATCTCCTCTCACGATGAGAGCTTGACATCGATGGAATTCTATATCGTTCGTGAGTCAACCAATGCGGTGTCGATGATATATCCGCAGTCGGATGTGAATTCGGCTTCCGGCATACCGACCACCACTCCAACTTTTCAATGGGAAGCGAATCCGGGTGTTCCCTATTACCATCTGATATTATCCGACCAAGAATTTGAAGTGGAGACGGATCCGGTAACGGGGGAAGTCTCCACATCCGGTGCGAACATAGTCTGGGAAGTCATCACTTCGGGGACATCAATCATATATGGTTCACCCGACCCATCGAACAATTTCAATAATCTGAATTTTCCTCCGTTAATAGGGGACCTCACTGGTTTGAACCGTCCGACCTATAATTGGGTGGTATTGAATTGCTTCGGCACTTCTCCCGCATTGACATCCGATGTAGTAGGTGAATTGATGGCTTTTGAGATTGCGATAGCGCCTCCTTTCGATCCACCGGTGTTGTTGGAACCGGATTCGGGTTTAGCCATCTTCGACGAGACCATCACTTTTCAATGGACCTCAATATCCCAGGCTTCAAACTATCACCTCTACCTCAACAAGGAAGAGATTTCGCCAGATTCCGCCAGTTATGTATATATGCCTGTTTGGTATGTTCAATCGACGGTCAATGCTGTGGAATGCCCCGCCTCAAATCTCCTGACCAATGGCAATTACCGTTGGAAGATTATCGCGGAGGATAACCAAGGTAATGGCACGATGGGGGCGCCATCCGACTTTTCATATGTAGTTGAGACTGCAGAGGCAAATTTTTATGTTAGATCGACTGCAGGGAATCAGCCTGTGGGCGGCGTGCAGATTGATTTCATACCTATCGAGGGACCCAGTCTTCCTTTCATTGCCACCGATAACAATGGTTATGCTGAACGCCTTATGCCTTATGGGACTTATATACTTGAACTCTCCAAGGTAGGATTTGTCACCACTCAGACCGATGAACTTGTCATCGAGGGCCCCGAAACTGTTATTCAAACTTATTATTTAGACCAATCGAGCGCTTCGGCTCATGGGACTGTTGAAGACAACAGCGGTGCGACTGTTGCTTCCGCTTTTATAACCGTAACCAACATTCAAACCGGTGTGGAAGAATCCACTCAAAGCAACAACAGCGGTTATTTTTCACTGGATCTTGAACCGGGAACCTGGAGCTTCATCGCCTCAAAAACAGGATATACTTCATCACCATCAAAGACAATCACTCTTCAACCGGATGATAACTTTAACCTGGACAGCATCGGCGGTCCTATGGTGATCAACATCAATTTATATACGCTTGACGGTTATGTCGTCAACCCGGATGGCGGGGGAGTGGCTTTGGCGAATGTCAGCGCCACCAACGGTATAGAAACCTATGAATACACTACCGGAAGCGGGGGCTTTTACGCTATCGATGTAGCGCCGGGGACTTGGACTCTATCGGCGGCAAAGCCGGCTTTCTGGCTGAGTTCCACGCTCGCTCCAGTACAGATAATCAATAGCGGTTCAACTAATAATATCGAGTTGACTCCGGCGGCGAATATTGTATCAGGCTCGGTGTTCGAAGGTTCGGTTCTTTCCGCAGGCAACGCTGTCGTCCAGGCGATTCCCGCGGCTGGCGCTATTGAAGAGATACAGGTTAATACGCAGGGCGGTTTCATCTTAAGTCTATCTACGGGTAATTATCAGCTCACCGCCATCCTCGCTGGCTACACATCCCCGCCTCCGATTAACCTGTCTTTGGGAGTGGGCGAGACTATTTCGGGAATTAATATCACCCTCACGCCCAATCCTTCATATATAAGCGGCAAGGTAACATCGGACGGTGTTCAACCGGTGGACAACGCATTGGTGATCGTCAGCGGGGTGAACGCCTATACCGGCTCGCAAGGTAATTATACGGTCAATGTCCCCGCCGGACCTCATACGGTTACCGCTTCCAAGACCGGTTATATCAGCGCCAGCAGCCCTCAAGTAAATGTGGCGGTCGCACAGACGCTAAACAATATTAACCTGATCATCACTCCCAACGCCGCCACCATCAACGGGACGGTTCGTTCCAGCGGTCAGCCGGTATATCTGGCGATGGTGGAAGCTCGGAAAGTTACCACCGGGGCGATAACAACTTTACAGACTCAGCAGAATGGTTCTTATTCATTCGGGCTTTCTTATGGCAGCTACTGGATAAAAGCACAGAAGACGGGTTTTGTGGCGGCATCCCCGGAATCCACCCAGGTCGATATTAATCCCGGTCAAACAATCAATAATGTCGATTTAAACTTAGTGCAAAATATCGGCTACATATCGGGGAGTACGCTTTATAATGGGCAGGCGGTTTCTTCGGTTCAGGTTAGTTTGGTCGCTCTCGATGACCCTTCGATCAATTTCAATACGCAAAGCGGTTTTTACGGCACATTCAACATATCGGTTACTCCGCAGCACAGTTATAAAATCACCGTATCCAAGACGGGTTATGTTTCCGCGGTTGACACCAGCGATGTGGTGCAGCTTAATTCCACCCAGGACTTCACTTTTAATATGACTCAACTTCAGAGCCAATTGAAAGGGAAGGTCTACGCGCTTCCCGACAGTTCGGTGTTATATGGCGCAACGGTCACCGCAGTCAAACAGACGGGCGGGACTTATACTGCCCAGACCAATACCGTCGGTTCATATACGCTCGATTTGAACGCCGGGACTTACGAAGTTACGGCTTCAAAACCGGGTTATATATCCGCCGCCCGCGACACTTCTTTGAGCGCTGGTCAGACAATTATAGGCTTCAAATTCTATCTTGAGCCGAATTTCGCCGGTTTGCAGGGATTCGTCAAGCGGGCGAGCAATCAAGCGCCCATCGTCAACGCATTAGTATCCGCAACGGAGGTGAATACCCAGACCGGGGCTTCAGCTTTCACGGATGAAACCGGTTTTTACAGTTTCGATGAGCTTTTCCAGGGTTCATATAGCATAACTTACAATCATTCGCAATATCAAACCGGTCAAGTGAATGGATTAGTATTATTAGGGGGTTCGACCACCAATCAGAATATCAACCTGACCGCGCTTTCCGGTTCAATTGCTGGAATTGTAGAGGATTTTTATGGTCTGGGGGTCAGCGGGGCGACAGTAACCGCTGAACGCGCCAGCGGCGGTGTCTACACCGCTCCCACTGTTTCAGATGGGAGTTACACCCTCAGCAATCTTCCATCAGGAACCTACAATATAAGCGCCGCAAAAGACGGCTATACAGTTGACGACACTACCGGAGTCACATTAGCGCCCGCTCAACAGATTCCCGGGGTGGATTTCCAGATAATCCGCAATGACGGGATAATTGTGGGGAGGGTGATGGATACTCAGGGATTAAGCATCGGCGGGGCGCAGATATCAGCTACAGACGGTCAGGGGAATTTCGGCAATACTGCCACTTCTTCCAGCGGACATTTCACCATAGAAGACTTATATACCGGGGCGGTATTCACGGTTGAGGTTACCAAGTCCGGTTATACCGTATTTTATCCTGATACAGCTGTGCAAGTCACACCGGACCCGGTAAATCCCGACAGCGCCAATTTCACATTGCTGCCCAATAATTTGAATATATCCGGGACGGTCACAAACCAGATTGGAAGTCCGCTGGATGACATAGATGTTTCTGCAATCATCGGCGGCAATGTATTGACTGACGCCACCAACCCTCAAGGGGAATTCATCATAACCGAAGCAGCGCCTCTAGACACATACTTAATAATCACAGACAGCTACAATATACAGCTCAACAATACAGACACCACAGTATATGTTGGGACCACCAGCTTGACCGGGATCGATTTAGCTATGGTTGAGCATTCGTCATCAATTTCCGGGTTAGTTTATAATGACGCCGGTTCGCCAATGTCAAATATTCAGGTGAAGGCGAGGAAAATCGGAGGCACTGTCTATTCGACCAACACCGGTGTCAATGGAAGCTATAACATACCCAACCTTTACGAGGGCGATTACAAGATTTACGCCACTAAATTAGGCTATACTGTCAGTCCCGATACAATTTTGCTGGCGCTCGTAGTAGGACAGCAAGCCACCGGCCAGGATTTCACTTTAACTCCCATAACCATCGATATAAGCGGAACGGTTTATGACGATGCGGGGGGGACAATGGCTGATGTTCCGGTGGTCGCTTGGTCGACCGTAGCGACGGATACTATTTACACCGGAGGCAGCGGCGATTTCACTTTCAGCGATATGACGCCCAGCATCACTTATCAGATTAGCACCGCACTGCCCGCGGATGAGTATGACAATGATTACATAGACACTACCGCTTCATATTCCAACATTACTGGAATCGATTTGAATGTGGTGGTGCATAACGCATTGGTCAACGGTTCAGTTGAAGACGCCGGCACCGGGAATGTTCTTAATGGAGTCAGCGTGAATTTGGTTTGTCCGCCTCTGAACTATGATGAAACGATGCTGACCGTGGGGGGTAATTTCAGCTTCCCCTATCTGCATTCCGGCGATTATACTATAAGCTTCGATAAGGCGGGTTATCTACAGTATGACACAACATTCAGTCTGGAGGCTTCCGAAGAACTTGATTTGGGCGTTATTGAACTTCAGGCTTTGGAGAATGCAATTTACGGTACAGTATTAGACGACTTCACCGGCGATCCGCTGAAAAATGTGGTGGTAACTATCACTAATACCGGCACTAGCGAGACTTATTTAGACACCACCGGAAGTTCCGGCAGTTATCAAGTCAGCGGTCTATCCACAGTTTCGCCCAATAATGGCTATACTGTGAGTATGACCAAGAAGGGATTCCCCGACAGCACGAGCAATATAGTGTGGCTGGACACTACTTTGGTACCGCGGAATTTCTACCTTATGCCGTTCGCTAATTCCATATATGGAACGGTCAAGGATGAGAGCGGTATAGTCCAGAACGGGGCGGTGGTCGAAGCCAACAAGTTTGGTTCGGCGGTTTTCTATGACACCACCAATTACTTTGGTGATTATTCGTTCGCGCCATTGGCTTCGGGCAGTTATCAACTTCACGCCGATGCGCCTCCGCTCGACAGCTACTTTGAGAACGCCAGCCTGCCGGCAAACGGACGCTTTAAGTTCGATTTGATGGTTTTAAATACGGCGAAACTATACGGCACTGTCACCTATAACGGTCAACCCCCGCCCGGCGCGGCGACGGTAACCCTGTTGAACACGGTGACCCAGAACATTTTCACTCAGCAGACGACTTCCAATATTGATACTTTCTATTTCACCGGTTTGCGGCAGAATTTATATTCGGCTTCCGCATCAATGCCGGGATTTACTATTGTTAATTCACCTCAGACTTTCACCCCGACATTGGGTGAAATAGATACGGTAAACTTCGTGCTGACCGCTACGGAAAATGCGTTGAGCGGCTTCGTTTTCGATTCCCTTAATTTTGAAGCGGTAGTTTCAGCGACCGTGAAGCTCTGTAAGGAAGGCGAACCGGATACATCGACTTATAACACTAACGCTAACGGAGTGTTCTCATTCCAGAACCTTTCCGACGGAGACTATGAACTTTGGACTTTCAAGAGCGGCTACGCTCCCACGGCGATGTCGAGCGCTGTTGTTTCGGTGGGTAATAATGTGCCGATTGAACAGAACCTCTGGCTCAGGAGCATTCCCAGCTCCATCAGCGGGACGGCTTTTAATATTATCACCAGCGCCGGATTATCGGGGGTGGCGGTTCGTCTTGAAATGACCGACGATGATTACGATTCGACATTCGTCACCGGCGGTGATGGGATTTTCCTCTTCGCCGAGCTGGAAGACGGTGATTATGTTCTATCGGCATCCAAGACGAATTACACGGTTCAGCCCAATAGCTTCAACATCCATTTAAGCCTCGCTCAATCCATTTCCGGGAAGGACTTTTACTTGACGGCGGAGATTGATTCGTTCGATGTTTATGGCTATGTCAGTCATGGTCCGGTTCAGCTTGACAGCGCGCGGGTCATTTTGCGTTCACTGCTATCGGGCGGCAGGGACACCACTTACACCAACACTCAAGGTTATTATTCCTTCGAGCATATTCCCGCACCAGATCAGTTCCAATTGCGTGTTTCAAAGCCGGGTTACTTTACCCTTGTTTGCGAATCGTTCGACCTCGACACCGGGGATGTCCAGATTGATTTTGAATATCCGCGCGGGCAGTTGAAATTTTTCGTCACCAGCGACGGAGAAATACCAATCAGTAGTGTTTTAATCAATGTATATAATCTTGATCAAAATGTTGATACCACATTGGTGACGGATACGAGCGGAACCGCTCAGACCAGCGACCTTTTAGTGGGGAATAATTTGTCTCCGGTGCCCTATTTAGTTGCTGTTACGCATTTCCTGCCCGGAGTATTATCGCTCCAGACCTATGCGGATTCATTGCTGAAGGATGCAACCCTCATCGATACGGTAATATTAGGAATAAGCTATACCGACCCCCTTGATACGACACAAATCAATCTTCCGGTCGAGGTTCACGCCGAAATCGCCAATGACCTCATCAATAATCCTGAAGGTTTCAGCATCAGCCTGCTTTACAAAGGTGTTGGCAGTTCATTCTTTAATGAAATTGGTATGGAGCCGCTGGTAGTTGCCGAGGGAAACAGCGGGGGTTCAGCGGCGCAGCAGCCTAATGTTGGAATGACCGAAGGCAGAGGGAGCGATGGGAAAAAGCTGATTGGCTTGGGCGACGATAATAGTCCTTCAGGACCTTCGGGAGGAACCGATTCAGGCTTCACTACTTATTACGCCGAAATCCCCGGTCAGGAAAATTCCGGGAGCGTAGAATACTATTTGGAAGCGGTTTCGGGCAATAGGACTTATTCCAACTTTTCCAATAAAGATGGCTATTCGGTTACCGCGCTTGGGGTTCCAGATGTGCTGCAGCTTTTGCCGACAACCACTACGATACAATTGGAAGCATCGCAAACACTAAATATGTCGCTCTTCGACAATATGGGTAATTGTCTGAACGATTCTCTATCCGCCGGCAGTGTTGAATGGAGTCATTGGGATGCTGAAGACACCAGTGGAACTTCAGGTGTTTTAACACTCATTTACAGCCCCACTTACATCGACTCTGCAGCGTTAAGCGCAATTTTCACCAGTATAGAGCCCGGGGTTGAAAAAGTTCAGGTTCAAGTGTCCAAGAATAATATAACCCTGGGAGCGATTTCCACCATTGAGATTGAATATGAATTCAGGATACTTGACAGCCTGTCGATTAGTTCCAACATAGAAAATGACGGCAACCAAGTAGCGAATAACGACAGTGTGACCTTCACCGTCCATGCGTTCGATATAGATGGGAGGAATATGACCATAACCCCGGTATGGATGGCTGAACCAGAAGGGTTTGGAACATTAACCCCTATCGACAACAGCAAAGCCCGTTACGAACCTTTCGCGGGGGTTATTGGGCAGGTGTTCATCACCGTTACCGACAATCTGACCGGGATATCCGCTTCCTTCAAGGAAGACCAGAATATTTATGAAAACGGATTATTCATCGTTCAGAACATAACCAACAGCACCGAAGTGGTGATTAGCGACAATTCGGGATTTTCATTAGCGGTTCCCGCCGGCTGTATGGATCCGGGAAATAACAACGATATTATACTGAAAAGGCCGCCGCTCCCGCAGGTTAAAAGAAACACTCTCAGTTATGAGATTCATATGGACAGCTATGATTTAGAATTGGGATCCGGCAATGAATTTTCCGAAGAATTAACCGGCGGTGCCATCAGTATGGACTTGACGCTTCCGATCCCGCTTGAAACCGCTCGATTGGCAAATCGAATTGGTGTATGGAACGACTCAAAACTACAATGGGATGACTTAGGCGGCACATTAAGTCCGGATATGACGACTATCACCACTTCCATCAATGGATTTTCCGAATTTGCGGTTTTGGGAGTATCCAAGCCGTTGGGGGTTGAAAATTTGGAATTTCATCCCAATCCATTTTCGCCTAAGACCATCAAGAAGCTGCAGATTGAATTCATCCTGAATTCCAAAATCGATGCCACTCCACAGGTGACTATCAAGATATTCAATATGCGCGGGGATTTAGTGCGAACCCTGCTCGACCAAGTGCAGATGCCCAAGGGACCGCACTATTATGATTACGGTAATGTGTTCCAACAGGGCGCTGACAACGGTTCGGTGGAATGGGACGGGCTCACCGATAACAGCTTGATGGCTCGCAACGGCAGGTATTTCGTATATGTCAAGGTGGCTGACCCCAGCGGAGAAAAGGAAGAATTCAATACTATAGTCCTAATTAAATGACGCATTCCGAAGATACACTCTATTGAAAAACAGAGGCTGTTATGAAATCCGGATATATCAAAATCATAATCCTGCTGTCATTGCTGTTCGTCTATGGTGCGGCGTCAGCGGAGGATTTGTCTCACATTCCCGGCGCTTTTGTGGATATAGGATACGGCGCTCGTCCGATGGGAATGGGCGGGGCGTTCGTCGGCTTAGCCGATGACCGCAATGCGGTGATGTGGAACCCTGCAGGGCTTATGAAGTTGAAAGATCAGGGGGTGTCATTTATGTGGGCGAAGCAGTTGGGATTCATACCCTATAATTATTTCTGCTACAGCAGGAGCTTGGGTGAGCAGTATCGCATCGGGGGTGGTTTGATTTTTTCGGGAGACGATTTGATGAGCGAAACTACATTCCTAATCTCGTTAGCTTCTTCGCTCGCTAAGTTGAACCCCTTCTTGGAAGAACTCGCGCTGGCGATGAATTTGAAGATTCGTTCCTCCTCCTTCGGCAATAACAGCGACGGCGATCCTGATCGGGTTACCGGTGACGCTTTCGGGTATGGATTGGATTTGGGATTGATGTGGATTTTTTCCGAAAAAATCTCCTTTGGAATGCTGCTCCGCGATCTGCTGAATGATATTACCTGGAATTCTTCACAAATTGAACTGGGCGCTTCGGAATATTCGGAGTCGGTTCCTTTAGAATGGACAATTGGCGCTTCTTACCGCCACTCCCCCAGTTCGGTTATGGTTATAGATGTGCGGAAGGCGCTTTATAAAGATGTTGAGGACCGGCTCATCGTGGGGGTTGAACAGAAGGTATTTAAGATTATTTACTTGCGCGCCGGATGGGGACAAAATATCGGAGCAAAATATTCCAATCAGGAGACAGGTATGGGCTTCGGCATTGTCAAACAGTTGAAAAACTTTGATTTCCAGTTCGATTTCGCTTATATGCTCAACGATTTGAAGAACACGCCTCGGCTCGGTGTTTCGCTTAATTGGTGATGATATTAAAAGTTAAAAGTTAAAAGCTAGCCAAAGATATTTGAAATTTTCCGAAAACCGAAAACCGAAAACCGAGAACCGAAAATAGAAAATCTCAAGTCTCGTGTCTCAAGAAAAAGAATTGTTGCATCTAAATGAATTACAAATAATTAGTGTAAATGTAAGAGATG
>JABMRZ010000343.1 GCA_013202315.1 Candidatus Tariuqbacter arcticus
CTATTATTAATCGTAATATTTACTGGGCGTGGAGACCACGCCCCTACAAAAATGTCGGAAATTTTTGTCGCTCATTATAAATCCTGAAGTCCGTATTTTTTCCGGCAGTCCACCCCCCGGCGGACAGTCGACAGCATCGTAGGGTGGGTTCTTAATCCACTATTTAACCTGAGACTTGAGACTTGAGACCTGAGACCTGAGACCTAAGACCTGAGACCTGAGACCTGAGACTTGAGACCTGAGACTTGAGACCTAAAACAAATCTTCGGCTCCAATCATTTCCAAGAACGCCTCCACCCTAATCCTGAACTGCCCAATCGGAACCGTCACATCGAATTCCAGGAACAGATTAGGAATATCGTTATCGTCCAGGTATTCCCGCAGCGGCATAATATCGCATTCATGCGGGTCGCAGAATTTCTGCTGAATCACAATCGCACCCTGCACATTGAAATCCTGACATAATTTCAGGATATGTGGGAACCGTAGCCGCTCTTCCCAATCCTTGGTCGGGCAGGGAGGGCGCTTCACATACCGCTCGGCTATCGCCAGCAGCCGGTCTTCGCCCGGTTCAACGCTGTTCCAAAAATACCGGGTGCCGGTGCAATGGTCGTCCACTACCACTGTCGCACCAATATTTTCCAGCATTTCGATGAAAGCGGTATCGTCATTTTCACTCCCCACAATCAACAACCGCGCCCCGGTATCCCTGTCTAACCGCCGGTCGGGCAATTGTTCCAACACCCGCTCGATTTCAGCCGAATGTTCTTCCTTATCCACCCAAGTTGAACTTACCGTCATATACATCGCTTCCAGCCCGGTCAATTTCGGCTCTTCACCCCTGCGGAATTCGTATACTTGGTGCATCAACTCCCGGTTGCGGTTGACCTGTGCTATTCCCCTGTCGAGGTCATCGTCACTGATTTCCCGCCCGGTCAGCTCTTCGATTGCACCTTTGAATTTTTCCAATTCGCTTTTGAAGTAAGGTGTGGCGGCTCTGGACTGCACCTTGTTGGGCATATATATATAGTGGTCGAACACCTTCGGCTCCACATGTTCCCGCCAGGAAACATACGACTGCCGCAAATGTATGCACGACTGACTGATGGTGATTCCGTCCAGGTAGTCATACCGCCCCTTCAGCCCCTGCGCCAAAACATCCCGGCAGAAGGGGCAGAACATCCCGAAAATGTACGGCTCGGTAACATTCTGCGGTTCATGCGAACCCAGGATTCTCACCGGCAGCGCTCCCCCCGCCACCAATATTTCTTCCGGCACATACGAACAGAAGCATCCCATCACCTTCCCCCCGCTCCGTTCCTTCCAATTTCTGGCATATTTATGCCGCTTATCATACCATTCTTTGAATTGTGAGAACATCAGACCTCTAATTGTTATTTAAATTGTTGTTTTATTTCTGGGGTAATATATTTCTAACTCTGTTTTCCGCCATTTTTGTGCAAAATGCTTTAGTGGCACCTAAAAAGATTTCAATATTTATGTTTGTTAATAGAATTTCCTCACCTTCCACAAAATCTGGTGATAAGTCAGCTAATTTCTTTAGCACTTTATTTTCATTATGTTTAAAGGAATTATTAATCTCTCTAATTATACTAATGTTGTTATACTCGATTAATCTATCATAACTATAAACATGAAGATCATTATATTCATTTTTAATGTCTTTATAATCCATTTCAAAGTATGTTTTCCTATTTTTATTTGATTTTTCCTTACGTAACCAGACAATTTTTCGTAAGATTACTTCAATAGTCTGACTCATAAGAACACAAGTGTAACTTCTAATTCCGTTGAAATATGTATCAAACATTTCAATATCGTTTTCCAAAAAACTTGTTAAATCCTCAGTGAATGAATCATTATTCGGAATTGGTACATTATTATTTACATAAGATATGCTCTTCTGAAAAGAACAAATTTTCTGACTATGAATATCTAATATAGCATAAATAATTTCCTGCATATAATGCAAACGGTGCTTAATATCTATGTGAATTATTTCATTGATTAATTTATCTCTATTTATTTCAATTCTCTTCTTCACAATAACCTCTTTTTTATATTATAACCAATAAATTAAAAACATTAAGCCTGTTCCTAGGAAATTTATTTACACCATCTGTGCCTTCTGTGTTTTCTGTGCAATTCCGTGTTTCAAAACCCGCATCTCGCAACTATCAGCATTCAGCATTCTTCCTTCTCGCCTTTGTGCCTCTGTGGTAAAAATTCTTTACGAATCTTTGTGCCCTTTGCGCCTTTGTGGTGATAAATCAACGCAATCATCCTAAATCACCCATCATCAGCGGTTCAAAACCCCCAATCCACAACACCCCGCAACCCGTAACCCGCAACTGCCACAATTCAGCATCATCACATATCAAATATCTAATATCTAATATCTAATATCATCTGTCTTTCCACTCCGGCCTCCGCCTCTCCAAAAACGCCGCCAGCCCTTCATTGGCATCATAAGTCGTCATCAATTCGCTGAAATATGACTCTTCCGTCAACCGCAATCCCTCCATTGCCGGAGGATACATCGCCCGGTCAATCGCCCGTTTAGTCACCGCGATCGACGATGCGCTCAAATTAGTGAATCCGGCGATGAATTCACCGACTTTAGCTAAAAACTGATCGGCGGGATAAATATGATTAACCAATCCAATCCTTTCAGCTTCCTCCGCCTTTATCACCTTGCCGGTGATTAAAAGTTCAATCGCCCGATTCCGCCCGATCAAATGGGGGAAAATCACCACCGCTACCGGGGGGAATACTCCCAACTGTATCTCCGGCTGACCGAATTTCGCCTGCTCGTCAGCGAGCACAATATCGCAGAAAGTCGCCAATTCGCACCCCCCGCCCAAAGCCGATCCCTGCACCGCCGCGATAGTAACTGCCGATACCTTGCTCATTCTTCTGAACATCCTGCCGAATACATCGATCATTTCATTGACCCTGTCGGCGGTATGTTCAGCCACATCCGCTCCGGCGGAAAAATGCTTCCCCACCGCCCGGAACAGCAGCGCCTTCAGACTAGGGTCGCCCACTGCTTCTTCGACAGCTTCGCATATTTCCCCCATCATAGCTATAGTCAGGATATTAAGCGGCGGGCAATTCAGCACAATGTCCCAGCGACCATCCGACTTCTCAACTTTAATGTACTTATATTCAGACATATTTGTCCCTCTTTTTTTTATAATATTGCTTGAAAAAATATTCTATATTCTAATGTAGGGATACAATTTCCGCGCCCTGAACACTCTTTCTATAGGGCGGGGAAACCCCGCCCCTACAGTATTCAGATTTTTTCTTTAGGTCAATTTTCATTTTACTACTATCAACCCACCCGCAACTCCCAACTTGCAGCTTGCAGCTGTCTTTTCAACTCGCAGCTCGCAGCTTGCAGCTGTCTTTTCAACTCGCATCTTGCAGCTCGCATCTGTCTTTTCAACTCGCAGCTTGCAGCTCGCATCTGTCTTTTCAACTCGCAGC
>JABMRZ010000344.1 GCA_013202315.1 Candidatus Tariuqbacter arcticus
CAGTACATAAAGTAATAATCACAGTAAATTACGAAATGAATTAATAGTACTGAAAAATTAGAAATATCGACAATTTTTTGTCGATGTCGGTGCAGTAAGCGCCTAAACACTGTTTTCAGGATAAAATGCAAAAAGCCATCTTAGCCTTCGACCTCGGCGGAACCTATCTCAAATACGGCATCGGCACCACCGACGGCGAGATAATCCACCATGCTAAGCGGGATTCCGGCGGCAAAGGCTCCATCGAAACTATCGCTTCCGCTTTTAAAGCCGCAGCGCTGGAAATGAAAGAAACCGCCGTCCGGAAGAATATAACCCTGACCGCTGTCAGTATCGGCACGCCCGGCGCGGTGGATAAAAAGACCGGCGCGGTTTTCGGATCTTCGCCCAATGTCCCCGCGGTGGTAGGGCTGTCACTTCAGGACATAATCAGGGAAGAATTATCTCTGCCGGTGGTGGTGGAAAACGACGCCAACCTCGCTACTTTGGGCGAAGCGATTAAGGGCGCCGGAGCGGGATATCGCTCGGTATTAGGCTTGACGCTCGGCACGGGGCTGGGCGGAGGTTTCGTCTTCGATGGGAACATCTATCGCGGGGCGCACGGTTCCGCCCTGGAAATCGGACACTCATCCATCGACTATAACGGCAGGATTTGCAATTGCGGCAAACCTGGGCACATCGAAGCATACGCTTCCGGGAGCGCAATTATGAAAAGAGCGAACGAATTGGAAATCGAACTCGGATTCGATTCTCCCCGCAAATTCCCCAAATCCAAACCGGTCTTCCAAGCGGCGCTGGAAGGATATGAACCGGCGGTTATCGCCGTGAGCGAAGCGGTCGATGCGCTTTCGGTCTTCCTGGCGAATATGATTAATATCGTCGACCCTTCCTGCATCATCATCGGCGGAGGGGTGATGTTCGGTTATCTCGACTACTGGGATGAATTGAAAGGGAAGGTGGCGGACAAGGTGGCGGATTCCTTAACCGGAAAAACCCCCATCCTGCCCGCAGAATTGGGCAATATGGCGGGAATGGTGGGGGCGGTTTTGAACGCGGGGAGACTCAGCAGCTCTCAATAGACGCAAGAGTAATAATTTTATTCAATCCAATCTTCACATTCGCCGTCGAATTCAATACTTTGGATGCCTTTTCGATAAAACTCTGGCAGACATACACTTCCAAGCCAAACTTATAATTCGGAATCACCGCCAACAAATTCCTGAATCTATCGTTCACCGCATTATTGAAGGTTGAAAAGGTGGTGACCACTTCAATCGCATTATAGATTCTGTTGCCTTTAATAACAAGTAAGTCGATTTCCTTAAGAATCCTGAAATCATCGGGTGGAATTCCCAAATCCATCCCTTCATATTTTGTGGAAATCTTCCTTAATTTAGCGTCTTTTCTAACTTCAGTATCGCCGATGCGAACTCTATACCCTTCCTTGATAAAATCTCTCGCAAGCTTTTCGATTATTCTATTATGATCGACGACTTCGTCTTCGAATATTTCGATTTGATTGTTGTTCACTTCGATGGGCTTTTCCACCACTCTCTTCCACATATAAATATCACGATTGCGCTTTCCTCTGCTTTCTTTGATGCAGCAGCGGCTGATAGTTCTTTTGACCGCTTCCTCGCTCGGTCTTTTTGAATTCACTAGCTTTGTGAATATAAAAAACAGCAGTTCATCCAAAGCGGCTGTGCTGTGTTCTTGAAAATAGCTGTAAAGCAATCTTTCGACCGCCCTTTCCACCGGGAGGATTTCCATCATTTTAACCGGGCCGTTAGCCGGGTCGACCATCTCCCGCATATACCACTTTTTATCAGCCTTGACATAGACGAATTGATCTTTATAAAATCCGCTCAAATCACTTCCCGCAAACCGATGAAGCAAATTCATATCCGCCAGGATTTCGACCACTAAAATTCCCATTGAGTTATTATCAAGCCCGCAATGGTATTTGATAGCTTCTTCCAATTTAGATAATAGTTCTTTTTGCTGTGTAATGGACAATTCATAAATAATGCCATCGACAAATTCCGGGACATCAGCTTTCTTGAATGTCAATATGAAATCACCCAAAAGCGAACCGGGTGCGCGAGTATGGAAAGTCTGCTGATAATTCTTAATGAAATCTTGATAAATCATGCCGTGATTATCAACTTCCACACGCTCCGGAAGTACAAATCCCGCCCTCCGCGCTGCGCGATGAAGCGCCATCCATACACCAACATCGCGATTATGAAATGTCATCACCATATAGCTATCATTCTTCAATACCCGATAACATTCTTTGAATATCCGATATAGTGTTTCCTCATAATGCTGTTTGCTCTTTTCAGTGGGAAAACCCTTGTGTCTTGTTTCAATCGCTTCTCTTGAATTGTCAATAACCCCATCAAGACCGAATATTTCTGGAAGCCAGACCACCCAAAAATCGGTCAATTCCGCATACTGCACATTCCCGCCGAAAGGAGGGTCTGTTATGATGCAGTCCACACTCTTGTAGGAAATATCGGTCTCCTCGCTCGACTGGGTTAATATGCGGCAGGTGTGATAAGAATCGGGATGTATCCTCGCGAATTCGCCGATATCTTCCTGTGATTGTTCTTTGCCGCGAATAAAGGCGTTTTTCCTATTATGGATACTCCATATAACATTCCTTTCAATAAAAACATTAGGAAGCCAATAAGCATGTCCTGCCCATTCTATAGGCTGCCCCGATTGCCAGCCTTTACTACGAAAAACCGTTTTATTCACATATCTAAGAGCGCCGCTAAATATGAACCACAGCGCTTCCCGCACATCGTCATTTACATCAAGCCCTGCGATTATCTTCTTCAACCTCCCAAGGCTTATCAAATTCCGTGTAGTGAAAAGATCTTTGAAACTTATGATTCCCTTCTTAAAGAGTGAGTGGTCTTTTTCTAAATCTCCATCTGGAAACGGAACTTGAGGGACGAACAATTTCTCCTCTTTGACTATTTCATCGAATTTTCCCGCAATTCGTTCCGCTCCTGCAATATCATTTTCATCCACAGGGAAAATGCCGCCTTCGCATTTCCGGCACTTCACCATTTTATTAACCAATACATCCCCGACTCTATGGCAGTCTTTCGCTGCCAGAACACTCAGACATTTATCATTTGTACATTCATAGACTCCCGCTCGCAATTTCCTGGCTTTGGCTAAAACGGCTTTTTCCCCGCATCCCGGACAGACCAATACATTCGACCATTCGAACCAGTCGGCAGCCGCTTCTTCCCCGCAGGAACCGCATTTTGTCGAATAGAGTTCCTTGGCGATGGGGGCGAATAATTCCACCACCCGTTCGAAAGCTTCTTCCACCGCCTGAAGGTCAACCGGCTGCACCTGCATTTTAGTTATCCAGGCGGCGAGGGGGTTTAAATCGATCCCGATAACTCTGCGCTTCATTTTTAACCCCTCATACACCGTCACCCCGCCTCCGCAAAACGGGTCGAGTATGGTGTCTCCAGGGTTAGTGTAGTGCTTAATAATATGTTCGAAGACATTCCAGGGACGCCGGGCGAAATATCGGTGCATCTTATAGACAGCAGTGTGCTGCTTGGCGATGACCGGGTACTTCAAAGGGGGAATTGGTTTAGTTTGGAATCCCCCTTCACGCGCCGCCTGGTCAGCGATTTGGTCTTCTATGGATGGATGAAACGCTTCATTCTGCATTATAAAACCAGATTTTAATTTCAATTCAAGTCTTCAGCTTTTTTTCCTTCGCCGCGGGGAAAAGCACATTGTTAAGAATCAGCCTGTACCCCGGCGAATTCTTGTGAAGTGACAACTGCGTGGGAGGGTCGCCTATCATATGCCGATAATCTTCCGGGTCGTGCCCCCCGAAGAAGGTGAAAGTGCCGTCCCCATAATTCCCATGCAGATATTTCACTTCATCAGCGCCTTCCACTTCACCCAAAATCACGACGCTTTTCTTCACCAGCGATTTCTTGAACCCGGTGGTCTGCCCCATAAAACCCTTCACCACCGAAGTATGGCATTGTACCAGCATAGTCGGCACCGGGTCATATTTAGCTGAAAAATCGAACAGGGTGAAATAATCTCCCGCATCCCCCCGCGCCGACCTGCCAGTCCGGGGAGTGGTGTCAATATCGCTGAATTCATACACTAGCGGGTCGGTGATCAGGGTGAAATCTTCAAAGGCGAAACACTGCGAATAATCCAAATCACCCTGGAAGTCAGGCGCAATCGGATCCCCGTCAAAAACAGCCGCGCATATATCGGTCTTAAAAGCCGAAAGCGCAATATCATAAGAATCGGTGGCGCTGCACATAGCGAACAAGAATCCCCCCTGATGAACATATTCCTTGATCGTCGCCGCCACCGCCAATTTCAATTTCGACACTTTATCGAAACTCAGCTTTTTAGCCCGCGCTTCCTGCTCCGCTTGCTGCTTTATATACCAATCGGCGTTGCGGTAGACAGCATAGAATTTCCCATATTGTCCCGTAAAATCTTCATGATGCAGGTGAAGCCAATCGTATTGATACAATCCCCCCGCCAATACCTCTTCATCATAAATCCTGTCATACGGGATCTGCGCGTATTCCAGCGCCAGCCTGACCGCATCATCCCAGGGTTCCGCTGACGGCGGCGGCGGGGCATACACCGCCACTTTGGGAGCCGTCTCTAACAAAACCAACTCCATATTCTCGTTTTCTATGGCGGCATAGATTTCCGCCGCTTTCGCACCTGAAATCTGCTCCGTTTTCACCCCCCTTATCCTGCACACCCTCACCACTTCGGAGCTGTAATCCATCATAAACGACCCGCATCTGTAGTTTAACAGCCATTCAACAGTCATACCTTTTTCCAGCGCTTCGTAAGCGATACCATAAGCCTTCAGATGGTCTGTTTGATTCAAATCCATTGGTATGACCAGCTTTTGAGCCGCCAGAGGACAGCATAACATTATTGATATAATAAAACATATAATCAATAATAATATAGTTATATTTCGCATCTTCCTGTATATTAATATATTATAATGTTGTGAATTATCACTTCCTCCTTAAATACAACTTATTATCAAGCATTGCCGAATAGTCAACCCATTTTAGTTATTTAACTATCCTTACATTCTCCCAAATTTTATAGCGTCGGTTCCAAGCTTTCCAATTTGCGCCTCACAACCGGGGCTAAAGGGCTGTCCGGCTCTTCCAGCAGCAGTGTCTCATAATACTCCCTCGCTCTTCCAACATCGCCCAAACTATTCAAGCAGATTTCAGCCATCCTAAAATAGATTTCATCTCTTAGTCCTATATTAGGGTATAAAGTAACATATTGCGCCATATAATCAAGGGCATTTGCGCTTCCTTTTAGAGCCTCGACCGCTTTCGCTCCCAACAATACGCTCCTGCCGCATAATACTGTTTCCGGACAATGTTCCAAAATGTCTCTAAAGCTATTCAGTGATTTTTCATACATACCTCGTTCGAAACCCAGCCAAGCCGCCGCAAATTCTCTGACAAACGAATTGTCACTTATGTCCTTAAAACAAATAGCGTCATTCAAAGCGTCATTAGCAGCATCGGTCTCCGGAAAGCGCCTGGATAATCGATCCCAGACCGCCAGCGCAGAATCGACTTCACCCGCCCATAAATAGCACCTCGCTAACATCAGCATAGCTTCAGCGGTGAATATCACCGTCTTCCGCTGGGCGCTGGAACTCAATTCGCCGTACCGCTGAATCGCAGAAGGCAAATCTCCGGAAATAACCGCGCATTTCCCCAGCGCCAAACCCGCTTGAACGAAGTATTTTCCTCTCCGATAATCACGCTTAACTAAATCAAAATATACACTTGCGCTATCAGGAAGGTTGTTTTCTTCCAAAAAAATAATTCCTATCCGATAAAGCGCGGTCTCCTCGGAATTGGAATGAGGATAAATTAATGCAACCTCTCGGTAGAGTCGCAAAGCCTCATCGAAGCGCCCTAAATTTTCAATACATTCAGCCATACCTAACATAGCCTTTGATTTCAGGGGTGATTGGGGGAATTTCTCAACAGCCCGCTCAAACGCTTCCAAAGCCAAATCATACCGCCCCTCACCATTCAGCGAAACCGCAAATTCAATCAAATCCTTATCACTAAACACTCCGCGCATAGTCTGATTCAAAGCATCTTCATACCTGCCCAGAGAAAACAGATAGCCGATTAACAGCCTGCCCGAATCCTTCACCCCTTCAGCCGATTTCAAGGCTTCAATGACTGCTTCAGCCGTCTCCGCGCTGACCGTGAAGTTGTATATCGCCCTTTCGACATAAGAATATCGTGAAGGGTTAGCCCGCAAATAGACCAGATAATATTCAACCGTGCTGCCGTAATCCATCAAAGCGGTATACGCTCTGGCTAAATCGAGCGCCAACACCGCACCGCCCATACGCGCTTCGCCCTTCTTCAGCACCGCCACCGCTTTATCCACCTGCCTCGCCCTCATCAGAACACCGCTGATGCTGCGATATACCTGAATATTATTCCCCATATCATTCAATACGCTGTTCCACTGAAGCCATGCTTCGTATTCCTTTCCCCAAGCCAAGTAGACTTCCCCTAAATCAATCAACAGATTATCCAGTCTAAGAGCACCTGACAACGCGTTTCCACTCGAATCGATTTCATTCTGAACCATCCCCTCCGCTTCTTCAAACCGTTTCAGCGCCAGCAGACATCGCAATTCGCCCTTGTAATAAGTCTGTTTGTATCGCGTATGCCCCTGTGTTTCCCTCATTTGCCGATAATAATGCAGCGCGCTCTTAAAGTCCCCTCGAACCTCGGCTCTCGATGCGAATTGGCGCAATTGAACTTCCGTTAGCGACCCCGGCGGCGGGAACATCGGTTCAGGACCGATCTGCGCATCCGCATTCAACACAACGATTAGAAGCAGCAAAAGATTTAATATCACTAATTCTGTTGATTTACTATTATGCACGACAAACCATTAATAAATAATAAAATAATCGGTTTTTTGAACATCGGGTTTAGGGGTTTAGGGGTTTATGATTTAGTATTTAGTATTTAGGGGTTAGGGGG
>JABMRZ010000345.1 GCA_013202315.1 Candidatus Tariuqbacter arcticus
ATACTAAATCCTAAATCCTATTTTCAGAGTAAAATCGGGTATGGATTCCCGCTAAAACTATGCGGGAATGACAACCCACTAACCCATAAACCATAACCCCCAACCCCTAAGCCCCCTTCATCGCATCAACCCCCGCCAGCCAGGACACGGTCAAAACCACCCCGCTCCCGAACAAACACCCCGTCATCTTGCCGCAGGCGCTCCCCAAGGCGGTGCGGCTCTCTTCAATTCCCTTGGACCGCAGCCATTCAGCGATGCTCCCCTCGAAAAAACCGGCGATGGCATCGGTTATCGCATCGCCCACCACACCAACTTGAAGTCACAATTTGTGATTTCAAGTTCATGAACTCTTGATTATCAAGCTGAAACATAAAATCTTCGGGAAACCTTTCAATATTACGCTTCACAGCTTGCATAAGCGTTCTATTAGTTCTGCGAGGTGAGCGCTTAGCATAACTTTTCGCCCTCGAATAAAAAATATCCGGCTTTCAATCTGCTCCAATGGTACGATGCCGCTCATTAAGAATCTTCCCGACTTGATGTTCCAAACTGGCAATTCAAGTTTGCGAATTCTTCTCCATACATTTGCGCTCCTCCTTAAAAAGAACAAGTAGTAAAAAAACTAATAAAATCCTTGACAAATTCAACAATTATTATTATAATACTTATGCCCCGTGGGAATTTGTAGTTAATAGTACCCACTTGCTGCCGGTCTAAGACCGGCATTTTTATATTAATTCGGGAAGGTTATGGCCAAACATAGAGCAAATGTATATTTTGATGGCTTCAATTTTTACCATGGAATTTGTCAAACTAAAAGAAAAGAATTGCTTTGGATAGACCTTGTAAGTTTAATTAAAAAGCAAATCGGGCGTAGAGAACAATTATACAAGATAAAGTACTTCACGACTCCTCCTCTTGGCGATGAATCCAAAATCGCCAGACATGAAATATGGGAAAAAGTACTGGAGTCCTTATCTCATCCCATCGAAATTTATAGAGGAAGGTTCAACAAAGAAACAATCGTGTGCAAAAAATGTAAGCGGACTTTTTCCAAAAACCGGGAAAAATGGACAGATATCAGTATAGCAACCCATTTAATCTTCGATTCATTTCTCGATGATTATGAAATCGCTTACATCGTTTCTGGCGATAGCGATTATATGCCTGCCATTACTATGATCAAAGAACAATTCCCCGAAAAGAAAATCAAAATGTTGTTTCCACCTAAACGCGCACACTGGGATTATAAACCCATTGTTGATTATACAAAGTGCTTAACCTTGAATGATTTGTATTTACATATTTTACCTGACCATTTCATTTGTCCCGACGGAACTATTATTCACAAACCTAAAAACTGGAGAAAACTGACATAATCACAACCCACTAAACCCCTCGAAGCACTTCCACACACAGCCTGGTAAAAGCGCAAAGGTTATCCTCATCCGTTCACCGTTTTCCGTTCACCGTTAAATTAGCAAATCAAATTCTGGAAATCAACTCTTTCGATTTTAAAATCTTCAGTCCATCGATATGGTACCTGAGAAATCCCCAGAAAAGCGCATCGATTGCTTGCGTGGCAGCTTTTGAAGGCTTCAGCCTGGCTAATTTCTCCAATTTATGGGAATATAAGAACTGCAGGACTTTCATCGCTTCCGGCTTCAAAGGCGCCGCTTTCGACTCATCAACCCCGCAATCGGGACATATTATTCCCCCATATTGGAAGGAAAATTTCAAGCTAATTGGTTTGAAATCTCGAATTCCTTTCCCACATATAACACAGCTTTCCGGGTTAAACCCAAAACCCAACACTTTAATCAAACCAAGCTGAAAATACCAATAATAATTGCGGGGATTTGATGCAGCGCGATTTAAAGCTCCCAATGTGGATACCATCAATCTGAACAGTTTCGGGTTAGGGTCATCGACTTCGGTAGTCCGTTCCACCAATTCACATATTCCGAAAGCGACCGCCGATTTACCCATATTGTCCCTTATCCTTAGGAAAGCGTTTAACAATTCCGCCTGGGTCAGAAGCTGAATATCCCGCGAAGGCTTATGGCGATAGACAACATTCATCAAGGAAAAGGTGTCCATCGGAACCCTGTTCTTCGCTTTTCGCGCTCCTTTAGCCAGAAGCGACACTTTACCCCGCTCTTCGGTGAAGAACCTGACTATCCTGCTCGATTCAGAGTACTTCATCGAGCGAAGCGGAATCGCATCGGTCTTGATAATTTCCATCTAACCGAATCCCGGAATTATTCTGTGCTGTGTTTTTGAGCAATATAACTCGCAACCCGCAACTCCATTCCCGCAACCATCATACTTCTATGGCGATTCACTTTCAATGTACAAGTAAAACCGTGGCAATGCTTAAATATATGAAAACCCCGAAAATATCATTTGAAATAGTAACGAAAGGTCCCATCGCCAGCGCCGGGTCAATATTAATTTTTTTCAACATTAAAGGCGCCGCCACCCCAATAATGGAAGACACTAAAATCACCACCAACAGAGAAAAACTTATCACCAGACTGATTTCCAATTCTTTCTGCCAGAACCAAATTATCAAGGTTAAAATCAGACCCAGCATAGCTCCGTTCAACAATGCTACACCCAATTCCTTGGCGATTCGCTGACCGGCGTCATCGTAAGTGATTTCCCCCGTGGCGAGTCCGCGGACTATAATGGTCGAAGACTGCATTCCCACATTTCCCCCCATAGCGGTGATAATGGGAACGAAAAAAGCAAGTACAATAATATGGTTCAAAGACTGCTCGAAACCACTCATCACTAAAGCGGAAATTATCCCGCCAAACAAACCCGCAATCAGCCAGGGAATCCTCTCTCTTGACGAGTTGAAGACCGACCTGGCGGAAGGCTCTTCTTCCCCGGTTCCGGAAATGTACCCCAAGTCTTCTTCCGACTCTTCATTCATCACATCGATAGCGTCATCCCAGGTTATCCTTCCCAAAAGCTTTCCACTGGAATCTACCACCGGCGCCGCCACCAGGTCATACCTACGCATTATATGAACCACTTCTTCCTGATCCATATCCACCACCACCGGTCGAACATCACTATCCATTAACGATCCAACCCTGGTATTCGGTTCAGCCAATATCAAATTCTTCAAAGTCACCGAACCCCGCAAAACGCCATCGCTGTCGACCACCCAGATTGCGTAAATATCATCCACCCTATCCGCCGCCGACCGGACTTCGTCTATGACTTCCTCGACCGTCATACTCTCTTCGACCGACACCAGCTCGGTGCTCATTATGCCACCGGCGGTGTCTTCGTCATAGGTCAATAACTGCTGAACATCGCTCTTTTGCTCTTCGGGCAGTGTTTCCAGCACCTTTTCGGCTATTTCCGGTTCCACGGAACCGAGCACATCCGCCGCTTCGTCCGAATCGAGCATATCCACCAGATCCGCCAAGCGCTGTTCATCGAGTTCGCCCAGCACCCGTTCTTGTGTATGGTCGGACAATTCCACCAACACATCCGAAGCCGTCTCCGAACCCAGCAGGTCAAATACAATATGCTGAGAGACCCGATCGAGTCTGGATAATATGAACGCTATATCCGCAGGATGCACATCTTCCAAGAGGCTTTGAAGTTCAGCGAACTTCTCTTGCTCTATTAACCATTCAATCCTCTCCTCCAATTTTTTCCAGATAGCATCGCTCATAATTTCCCTCAGAAGTTAAATAAAAATTTATCGGTTATCCAGTCTGGTCAGCAAAGTGATAATATTACATTTACATTTTAAGA
>JABMRZ010000346.1 GCA_013202315.1 Candidatus Tariuqbacter arcticus
ATTTTCAGAGTAAATAACAATAGTCTCTTCTTGAGACACGAGACTAGAGACCTGAGACTCGAATCTCGCAGCTCGCAGCTATTCTAAAGGTAGATTTATAGTCAATCTGAAAATTATGCAAAAGCACAAAGAAGACACCATTACTCGTCTCGACAAGGTGGTTGGTTTGCTGATAATAACCACCGCATTGCTCACATTCATCGCCTTGATAGGATTTCATCATAATGACTGGCCTGCGGGTGTTCATCAGGGTGAAATTGAGAATCCCTTGAGACAATTGGGGTCATTAACGGCTTGGGCGCTGGTGAATTTCACCTTCGGCAGGTGGGGCAGTTTCGCCTTTCCCTTTATACTACTGTTTTGGGGAATGAGGTTTTTATCCAGGGTTGGGAAGCCATTCAGGCATATAATAAAGCTGGTGGTTTGGGGATTTTTCATCGGATGGGCGATTCATTTAGTTTCAAGATATTTCGAGATAGGTTATCCCACATATCAATGGGGGATGATTTCCGGCGGATTCGCCGGTTTCTTGGAGGATTTCACCGGATTCACCGGGGCTTGGATAATCACTGTCGTCGTCTTTCTCTTGATGATAGAATTCACTATTGGGCTCAGAAGCCCTAAAATGCTTATCGCCCTTTTTGCCAAATTGACTCAAAAATTCCGACAGCGACGGGAAAAATCCCGCAGCGAGCAAATTCGTCGTGAAAAATGGCACCGCCGAGATAAGATTGAAATATCCAAAGAAGATAAAGTTACCACCGATGAAGATAAGATCGATGAGAGGGTTGATACCGGGGAAGAAATTACCCGCGCTGAAAAACAACCCGCGAAAACCCCGAAGCCGGACGATCCCATTCCCGAAGAATATATCTTCCCCCAAATTGATTTATTGACCCCTCCCATAGACGGCGACGATATTTCCGATGAAGAGCTTAGAACCTCCGCCGCCGCCTTGGAACAACGGCTGGAGGAATTCGGCGTTCAAGCCAGAGTTATTGCCATTCATCCTGGACCTGTTATTACCCGCTTTGATCTTCAGCCCGCCCCCGGGGTTAAAGTCAGCCGGATTGTAACGCTTCAAAACGATCTTTCATTATCTATGCGCGCCCCCAGCATCCGCATACTCGCTCCCATTCCCGGGCAAGCGGCGGTAGGCTTGGAAGTGCCCAATAGTAAAATCCGCATCGTCAGGATTCGTCCCATAATTGAATCGGAGAAATTCAAGCAATCCGAATCAAAGTTAATGCTGGCGCTGGGAGTCGACGCTTCCGGCGAACCCTTCGTGACCAATCTTCAGGAAATGCCACATCTATTGGTCGCCGGCACCACCGGATCCGGCAAGAGCGTCTGTCTGAACGGGATACTGGCTTCGATTCTCTTTCACGCCAAGCCGGATGAAGTCCGTATCGCCCTCATCGATCCCAAGAAGTTGGAACTGTCGGTGTATGAACCACTGTTGGAACATCATTTGATAACTCCTCCCGGGGTGAAAGAACCGGTGGTCACCGAAGCCGAATCAGCGATTAAGCTATTGAAATCGCTGGAAATGGAATTGCGTCTGCGTTTGAACAGACTGTCGCACGGAGGCTACCGCAGCATCGAAGAATTCAACCGGAAGCGCAAAGAGAGCAGGATGCCTTTTCTGGTGCTGGTCATCGATGAGTTGGCGGATTTGATGTTGACCGCCGGGGGCGCGGTCGAGAATCCCATCGCCCGTTTGGCGCAGATGGGCAGGGCGGTTGGCATTCACCTCATTGTCGCCACCCAGCGCCCCTCCGTCGATGTCCTGACCGGCATCATCAAAGCCAACTTTCCCTGCCGCATCGCCTTCCAAGTCGCTTCCAAGGTCGATTCTCGCACCGTGCTCGACGCCAACGGCGCTGAAACCCTGTTAGGCAATGGCGACATGCTATTTCTACCCCCCGGAGTAGGAGCTCCGGTCAGACTCCACGGTTCCCTGATTACCACTGAAGAAATCGAAGCCATCGTCAATCACATTAGCCGCCAGCCCACTATGGAAGATATGATGGAATTGCCCGATCCGATGGAAGAAGAACAGCGCCCGCTGGTAATCGCTCCCGAACATCGTGATGAACTTTACGAGCAGGCGGCGAAAATGATCGCCGTTCACCAGCAGGGGTCGGTATCTTTGCTCCAGCGAAAGTTTAAAATCGGCTATGCCAGGGCTGCGCGAATCATCGATCAATTGGAAGCGGCGGGCATTGTCGGTCCCTTCGATGGTTCCAAAGCCCGTAGAGTTCTGGTGAGCGAAACCTGGCTGCCGGAGATGGGCGCGCCGGGGGATGCCGGGGCAGAAGGGAATGGATATTAACTTTACTCTGAAAATAGGATTTAGGATTTAGGACTTAGGATTTAGGATTTAGGGG
>JABMRZ010000347.1 GCA_013202315.1 Candidatus Tariuqbacter arcticus
TCAACACACAGCTTAGTATGAAAATAATCGGCTCGAGGACTTGCGTTCCGGTTATTTTCAGGGTAACGCTCTCTGCATTGTTTTCAGCGCTGCTTACAGTCGTCATCATCGGCGCCGCAGCTCTTTCACAGCCTACCGAAAAACGCATAATCGGCTATTTCACTTCCTGGTCTGTTTATGTGAGAGATTATCATGTGCCGGACATCCCCGCCGATATGATTTCACAAATCAACTACGCCTTTGCCAACATCGACAACTCCGCTGGAACTATCATATTAGGTGATGAATACGCCGATACCCAGAAATGGTATCCCGGAGACAGCTGGCATCCCGACAGCCTTCGGGGTTCTTTCCATCAGTTGCAAATCATCAAAGCCAATTACCCCTATGTTAAAACCCTGATTTCAGTGGGCGGTTGGACCTGGTCGACTTACTTTTCAAATGTGGCGCTCACCGAGGAATCCCGCCATATTTTCGCACAATCGTGTATGGAATTCATCACTGAATACACCTTCGACGGCGTAGACATCGACTGGGAATATCCGGTCAGCGGAGGGCTTCCTACCAATATAACCCGCCCGGAAGACCGGGAAAATTTCACTTTTCTGTTGGAAGAACTGCGAGAACAGCTCGATTCCCTCGAAACAGCCAATGGTCAGGAATACCTTTTGACTATCGCCGCTCCGGCAAATCCGGAAATAATCGCGAATATTGAAGTCGAAGTTATTCATCAGTATCTGGACTGGATAAATATAATGACCTACGACTTCCATGGTCCCTGGATGGGTCCGCCGGACCTGGTCACCAATTTCAATTCGCCGCTGTATATCGTTCCTGAAGACCCAACCCCTGAACCCTACCATAGTTCTTTTAATCTTGATGCGGCGGTGAGCGCTTATCTTTCCTATGATGTGCCGGAAGGGAAACTCCATCCGGGGCTCGCCTTTTACGGCCGAGGCTTCGGCAGTGTTGCCAACTATAATAACGGATTATACGCTGATTACAACGGTCCCTGTTGGCAGGGCACCTGGGAAGCCGGTGTATTCGATTACTGGGACATTGCTGCGAATTACCAGGATGTCAACGGCTACACATCTTATTGGAATGATGACGCAAAAGTCCCCTGGGTATTCAACCCCAATACCGGGGTGATGATAAGTTATGATAACCCCGCTTCCATCTGGGAGAAAGGGATTTATATCAATCAACAAAACCTTGCCGGTGCGATGTTCTGGGAATTCAGCGCCGACCGGGACAGCGTTCTTTTGGCAACGATTTACGATGCGCTTGAAAGCGGAGCCACACCGCCGACTGTATCGTTGGAACTGACTCCTCATAATCCTCCCATCGTCATCCCGGAAGAGGGCGGCTCGTTCGATTTCAATATCACCGCTGTGAACAATACCGGAGAACCCCAAACTGTAGACTTCTGGACTATCGCTGTTTTACCGGATTCGACCGAAATAGATATTTTATATGCCCCGAATTTTACTATGAACGGGAATCAGACCATCGACCGCAACAGGACACAGAGGATTCCACCCGCAGCGCCGGGCGGTGAATATGGCTACATTGGCTATGTCGGCGACCATGAAACCGGTGAAATTATGGATTCCGATTACTTCAGCTTCATTAAGGAAGGAAGTTTCTTCATCGGCGATTATAATTCGGGTTGGTTCAATACTGGCGAAAGTTTTAAGCGGAATGCTTGGGAGTCAATTGTTCCCAGCGAAATAGAACTTTATCCCGCATATCCTAATCCTTTCAATCAAGAAACTATCCTTTCTTTCAGTCTTCAAAAAACCGCCAAAGTTAAATTGGTCATTTATAGTGTAACAGGGCGGGAAATTATTGGATTATATGATGGATGGAAGCCGGCTGGCGTTCATAATGTTAAATTCGACGCATCCAACTTACCTAACGGAATTTATTTCGTCCGACTTACTTCGAGGGGATTCCACCAGACGCAGAAGCTGCTGCTGATTAAGTAAGTTGTCCTTATGAAAACACCTGTTTCCGCAAATCGCCCAATAATCGACCTTCACCAAGATTTATGAAATGGAAACGCCGCTGACCAAATCGTGTCGGCGGCTTTTTTAATGCTGTAGATTAAAACCGCTCCAACAGACAATTTTATTAATTAGTAACACTTTAGTTGTTTGAAGTAGGCGCTTGAA
>JABMRZ010000348.1 GCA_013202315.1 Candidatus Tariuqbacter arcticus
GCCGGGAACCGGCTTGAGGGTTTCTCTTCTAAACAGGATTTAGGATTTAGTATTTAGGGGGCTGCCATTCCGGCTTGCTTTTTGCGGGTATCCATACCCAATTTTCATTCTAAGTTGTGCCGGGAACCGGCATGAGGGTTCTCTTGAATGAATTCGACTGCCCAATTTAGACTGTTAATCCGACATCGTGCCCACGACCTTGTAATAGAACTGCGAACCCTCGCTCAAAGCGCCTTCATCCCTGTATGTTGTGTCATATGCGATATCATGAAGCGCTTCAGGTGAAATTATGAAATACGGGTCTTCACTGCGGTAAATCGTATACGAATACATCCCTGGAACTTCGTTCCAAGTTAAAACTACATCCTCGCCGTCTATAGCGATTGTTATTAATGTGGTGTATGTAGTCGCTGAAGAAGGAGTAACATAGAATGTTTCAGGATAGAACCATTCGGTTTCATCCAGCATCACCACAGATAGTTCATATTCATATTCCTGACCCCCGGTCAAACCTTCGTCAAAGTAATCATACTCAATCGGAACAGCTGAAGTGCCCGCGGCTGGAACCGTGCCAATCACCACGCCATCACGATATATATTAAAATAGTCACTGTTATATTCAGTCTGAGTCATCCAGGTAAGATAGGCGCTCTCTTCACCAGCGGTGGCTGAAGCGATGGCGATGGTAGTCTGAGTCAAATCACCATTGTTCATACCGCCGATGAATGTAGTGAAATGCCACACATTGTATGCCCAGTCAACCATAGGATCCGGCACAACGCCCTCTGCTGACAACCGACCACCGACAACTGACCACCGACCACCGACCACCATCTATAAAGTATAAGTGGCGCTGACCTTCAACACCGAACCGAGCAAGTCCGGCACCCCCATCAATAATATATCGCACTTCCAATCGCGGTTAATATTAAATCCAGTCCCCAAACTGAAGCGGGGTAGGTAAATCCCCGTAGTCGGCTCAACCGGAACTATCTGTTTCTCCCCATTGGGAAGTTCTTGCTCCTCTTTATAACCCGATACCACTTCGTCGGCGGCGATTGCGCCTAAGCCAAGCCGGATATATTTCAAATCAAATCCGAATAGGAATCCATATTTAAGCTTTAAGCCCCGTGAGTAAGTCGCCATAATACCATCCCGCGCCAGATCATAAGCATAACTTAATTCCCCGGAATAACTCGACAATGTGAAGGAAATTCCCCGATACGCCGCACCCAAAGAAATCGAGCTGGGAACATTGATCTGCAATTCATCCGAAGCCTCATTGTCAGCGAGAACTGTTTCCGTTGGCTGGGCGAAATTTTCTATGTTATCCAAATCAAATGCCTCTTCACCCGCATCTTCATCGGCGTTGAGGTTCAATGCGGGATAAAAATACTGCACAATATCCATCTCCCCTTCAAGCGTCATATCGCCATTGTAATTAATCAACATATTGAAGCATATCCGCTCGTTGAGCTGATAAGCGAGCCCGGCTTTGACCCCCCAACTACCACCGTTGAAATCGCCGACCATAGAAGAATAGAAATCGTTCTGCCATACAGCGCTGGGGTCGTTGAACGATTTCTCTGTACTCCTGCGCGTGAAAACGCCCTCCGGAGCTAAAAGACCATTCATAGTAGTATTGGCGCTTATGTGAGATAGAGTTAATCCAGCGCCAAGTTTATCATTCAGCATCCTGCCAGCGCCAAATGAAACTACATCGGCTTCAAAATTCAACAGCAAATTTATATCCGTGCTGGTGAAAATTGTGGCGTTGTCGTATGGGTCCTCTTCCTGGGTGCTGATTTTAGTTTCTACTCCTGCGCTTATGAGATTTAAACCGAGCGAAAAGGCGCGGTAATATGATAAACCCAGGAAAAAGTCCCGGTAAGGGATTGCCATCGCCAAAGAAGCGACAGCCTGTCCACCTTGGCCCGCGGTTAAGGTGAAATCGGGATAAATCACCGATGTCTGCTGACTGGGATCCAAACCTTCCAGCCGGTCGAAATCCTCCAGTGCGGCATCGACTTCCTCATTGATTGACTCGCTCATATCCGGAGAATAGGATAATTTGGGAACGGCTTCAACGATTATTCCCCCGCGCTTCAAAAAGGCGAGTCCGGCTGGATTCCAGTAAACCGCCGCAGGTGTGGGCCGCAAGGTAGTAATGCCTATCCCCGCCGCCGCTTCATACCCCCCAATCCCGGTGGTTAAGGCGCTGTTTCCAAATAGAGTCATATCCTGCATCCCGCCATTGAAGGATTCCAACAGATTATCGCCGGAAAATAAAGGATTGAAAGGGGCGGAAATAAGGACGGCAGCGACCAGTAAAAAAATAAATGTGAGATATTTCATAATAAGTCTATATTTATGTTTGGTCTTTTTATTGACTATAGTGAATGTCGAATTTACAACAGAATAACTCATAAAGCCGCCGGTGGGACTACATTCAACCGGCGAAAAAATTCTCTAAATCCGAATTATGATTCCATTGGGACTTTGCGCTGAGTTCGGCGGCGCCTCTTGCGTTTCTTCCTAATTCCCACTAAAGCTAAACTGTCATATAAAAACTTCTTGAAGCCGTTGCCGCTGTCATCGGGAGAATGATAATAGTAATAGTAGTAATAATAGTGGCTGCCCTCGGTGTGGAATTTATTGATTACCGCTCCCAATAGATTGTCGTTGCTCTTATTGAGAGTGGCGATTCCCTGCTTGATAACCTGACGGGAAACCTCGTTTGCCGCAATTACTAATATGGTCTTGTCTACATACGAGCTTAAAATAACCGGGTCGTTGATGGTGAGTATGGGAGGAGTGTCAAAAATGATGAAATCAAATTTAAGTTCCAATTCCTTGATGAAATTCTTCATCTGCTGAGATTCAAATAAAAGTGCGCTGGATGGGGGTTTGGGACCGGTAGTTATAACATATAAACCTTCGGTGCTCGTTGCTTGGATAACATCATCTATGGTATCCTCACCCAATAAGACATTAGTCAATCCTTTATCATTGGAAACCCCGAATATTTTATATATATTAGGCCGGAGAAAATCCGAATCGATAACAACTACTCTTTTGCCCTTTCGCGCCATAACTATTCCCAGATTCGAGGATATAGATGTTTTACCTTCCCCCGGCGCTGCAGAGGTTATCATTATATGTTTAACGGGATTATCGATGCTGCCAAGCTTAATGTTATAGCTCATTATGTTATAGGCTTCATTCAAGAAATGAAGCTCGCGGCGGCTGCCAGAAGTGTCCGATATATCTAAAAACTGGTTCTCCTTTTTGGTCACCAAAGGGATGGTGCCAATCAATGGAATTCCAAACTGAGTCTGAATAGACTCCCCATCTTTAATCGTATCATCCAAATATTCCACTAAGAAGGCCAAACCGAAGCCCACCACTAAACCCAGCACCAGCGCCATTATAAGATTGAATTCTATATTGGGAGAAAATACTTTCGCCTTCCAAGCGTACTCAATAACTGACAGATTGGATATCTGCATCGCCTTAGTTATATTCAAACGATATTTCATATCCAAAAGCATCTCAAAAAGCGCTTGATAAGTGTCGGCTTGCAGGGAAAGCTGAGCCAGAGTATACAACTTCTCCGGAAACTCGTTCAGGCGCCGCTTATAGTCGTTAATCTGCCCTTCAATCACCTCATAACGAGCGGAGCCGGATTCTTCAACAATTTGTTTTTCTATAATTAACTTGTCTTCCAGGTCGGCGATTTGCTGACGAAGAGCGATTATGGTAGGGTGATTGCCGGTATACTTAGTGAGCTGACTTTCAAGGTCTGATTCAAGCTGTGAAAGTGTAGTTTTCAACTGGCTGATTTGACCGGCGTTGGATAAAACCTGACCGCCAATCTGATAAGGGTCGGAGACAACGTCTCCATATTTTTCCGCCTCTTTGACGGATAATTCAATTATATTCTGTTCCGCGTGGAGTTCGGCTATTCTACTTATTAGAATTTGCGATTCTACATCAAAATCAACTAATCCTTCCGTTTCTTGGAATTCCTTGAATGTGCGCTTGGCTTCATTCCAATCAGCTTTAGCTTTGATGCTTTGCTCTTCGGCGAAGAGAGCGGCTTCAGTGGTCTCTTTATGTTTGAGCTGGATATCTGCTTGGATATATACTCTGGTTAGCGTATTGCAGAAATCAATAGCTTGCTGAGGTTCCGGCGAAAAACCAAGAATCACCATCACATTCGACTGCTTGTGAGGCTTGACCATTATCCCCCACAATGGGTACCAGAAAAAGGTGGGATTGGTCACCACTAAATTGGGGCCGGCAACATATTCCCCTCGATCGTTCTTCAGGTCCATCTCCCGAACAACTTCATCCAATATCGGTTTGGTCACAATCTTCATCATCTCAACCGCCACTAAACTCGATTTCTGACCGAGGTTCATCGTGAAAAGAATTTCGGACACCTGCTCTAAACCGATTGAACGGAGCAGCGCCTCCTGTGTCCCCTGCTGTTCAATGACAATATGACATTCCGCCCGGTATGTGGGAGTCTTTAACAGCGTGCCGATTAGGATCACTGCAAAGATGAGAATGAAGGCCTGGATTATAATCCACTTCCTTCTGAGGATTATTTCCCATAGTTTCTTGAGTTCCATTTTGTGTTATCCCTTAGCAGAAGGTGTTTTTACAAGTTACAGTAATCAGCGTGCAGGCAGTTGGAAGTTTCTAAACATATCACTTCACCATGACGCTAAGAAACCGTAAATACGCGTTATTACCTAACAATACAAAAAGATTACAATCCACTATAGGCCGAATTCTCCCGCTTTTTTTTGTTTTTACTTTTTAAGGCAGCTGATAAGAAAATTACATTATCAATTCCGTTGAACCGCTTGGAATTGCGGATTAATAGACCGTTGAAACACGACTTCAACTAAAAAAGTTAATAAATAAAAAACTTAAGGTCAAGTATTACGAAATAAAAACAGAGAAATCTTCGACTAACCTCGCGACATGATGTAATATAGAGTGAATACTCCCAAAAGTATGTTTATCGCGTCAGCCACATCCCGCCATTCGGAGAACATAAAACCCGATTTCGGCTTGAGAAATATGGTGTCGAAGGGTTCTATCTCGATATCCCAATCCGATTCGGGGCTCTCAAGCAGTTTTTTCAAATTTATCTCTTTCCTCGGCTTATCCTGATTCAAAGGGTAGATGTAGCAGTGTTTTGAATCGGCGTCAATATCAAAACCGCCGGCTTCCGATATATAATCGGTCAAGCGAGTACCCGGTTTATAATCGTAAGCGCCAGGTACCCGAACCGCCCCTAATATGTAAACCTTCAAGGGATTGTATGCCGTTATAAAAACATTTACCTTCGGATTGATGAGATAGTGCGACAACCGCTCTTCAAGGACTCTCGTTAAATTGTCCGCTGTCAATCCTAAAACACTAATTTCACCCGCCATTGGAAAAGAAATCATCCCATCCGGCGGAACCGATGTGTTAATGTTCAACTCAGGCGCGCCAAAAGTATAGGTCTGAATCATATCGTTGGGTTTGATGACATATTCATCGTTCGCCGCATTCCCAACTGAAGTTAAAAGAATTGATAAAGTTATAAGCCCTAATAAAAGTAACATATTTCTCTTCATTAGAATCCTTGAATATAAAAATATTTGGATAGATTGTAATACTAATTCCCAATTCCCAATTCCCAATTCCC
>JABMRZ010000349.1 GCA_013202315.1 Candidatus Tariuqbacter arcticus
CGGAAAAGACTTTCAAGCATTGGTATAACGGTGGGTTAAGGGCCCACCATACACAAGTATAAGGAGAAAATATGAGCAGGCTCAATCGCAGAGATTTCATTAAAAGCGCCGGTGTATTGACTGGAAGCGCACTTCTCGCCCGCCCAATCTTGGCAAATGCGCCGCAAACTGAACCCTCAACCGATCCGATGAGCCGTGTAGTAGTGGTCACCGATGACGCCTGCACCACCGGCACCACCATCCATCCCGACATTGTTCAAGTGCTTATCGATGAGGGAATCAAATGCTATACCGAAATCACCAATTTGGGGGAAGCGTGGAGGTCGATTTTCCCCGGCATAACTTCCAATTCGGTCATAGGTATTAAGGTCAACTGCATCAATTCCAGCGTCCCTTCCAACCCGGAAACAGCTCAAGCGATTGTCAATGGATTGACTCAGATGCCGGTTCCCGGTGGATTCGACCCCAATAATATCATCATTTGGGATCGTACCAATAGTGAACTGCAGTCCGGGGGATACACTCTCAATACCGGGACTACAGGCGTGCGCTGTTATGGCACCAACCAAAGCGGGGTGGGATATATTTACAGCATCAATTTGAATGTCAATGGGGTAACATCGCATCCTTCCCGCATCTTCGCCGAGCAAATCGATTACTTGATAAATTTGGCGGTCATCAAAGATCACAGCTCCTCGGGCGCAACAATGTGCTTGAAAAACCATTACGGTTCGGTGAGTAATATCGGGTCTATGCACGGCGGCAATTGCGACCCTTATATTCCCTCTTTAAATCAACAGCTTGGTGAAGTCTTGGGAGATAAGGAGAAATTCCGCATTATCGACTCAATTTTCGGGGTGAATTCCGGCGGTCCCGGAGGTTCCATCGATTTCATCTATAATGGGATGATAATGGGGGAGGATATTGTATCTGTCGATCATATCGGCTTGGATATTCTGGTGGAAAACGGAATGAACCACGCCTGGCAGGCGACCCATATCGAAACCGCTTCCCAACCGCTTTATAATCTCGGCAACTACAATTCCAGCCTGATCGAGCGGATAAATATAGAAAATCCTTCGACATACACACCCCATAGTGTTACCATCGTCATTGCTCCGGTCGGGGCCCCCATAGTCATCCCGGCGGGCGGTGGCAGTTTCAACTATACGGTGCAAATCGTCAATAATGAAGCTAATACAGTCGATTTTAACACCTGGACATTAGTCCAAATACCCAGCGGAAGTATGTATGGTCCTCTGCTTTTTAGAGCATTAGAATTACCTGCGGGCGGTTCTATCAACCGCACAATGTCTCAATTCGTCCCGCCTGGCGCGCCCCCCGGAGAATATCAATTCATCGCCCGTGTGGGGGAATACCCCGCGCATGTTTGGAATGAGAACCTGTTCCTGTTCACCAAAGAATAAATGAAAAATTTAGAATGAAAAATTTAAAACGATGAATTGTGGTTAAATTCTTTGTGAACCTTTGTGTCCTTTCAATCTGTCCGAGAATATTAATATCCTTCCAAAATATGTGCTGTCGACTCTCCGTAGTCGACAGCAAAGGTTTGTATATATTGAATATAGCGTCGAGTGCGGAGACTCGACGCCACACGAAATGGCGACAAAATCGCATTGTCGGACAGACAGCTTTACGCCTTTGTAGCGAATATTCTTTAAGTAAGGAATTGCTGATGAAAAGCTGTATTCTCATTCTGTTGATACTGCCGGTGTTCGTCCTGGCAGAGGATTATTCCCTCTACTTCGACACCGATTCCAGGGTCGAAACGCCGAACAGCCCCGAATTGAACCCGGAATATATCACCGTTGAATTATGGTTAAAAAGGGGCATTCCCCAGCCCGGCGATCCGGATATTCAAATCTTATTGCAAAAAGGGGAAAATATCGGAGAACAATATGCCATTTTCCTTGACGGCGGCAAACCCGGAATCTGTGTGCAACTCATTTCGGGGCAGCAGAACGAATACATATCCGAATCGACGCTTCAACCGCTGATTTGGCATCATCTATCTCTTATGTATACCACTGATCCGGGTTTTAAAATCGCTATAAACGGTATTCTTGAAGGACCAGTGTCGGTAATGTGGAATCTTGCCGGAGGCGATGGAATGCTGTTCACCGGCGGGGACAATTCCGGGAATAATTACCGCGGCAACATCGATGAAGTGAGGATTTTGGAAGGCGGCGTTTATACCGGCGACTTCGACCCCTTCACCACGACTATGAACGATATCCTCCCCTTCGACCAGGAAATCCCCGGCTGGCTATACGGCAATGAACCGGGCGACCATATGGAAGCCTACGATGAAAATACGCTATACGCTATCATCGACGGCGAAGCCCCCGTCTATCTGCAGAACAATTTCCAATACGCTATTCAGCAGATATATCACGGCGAAATCGCCGCTCAAACCGAAGACCTGCGATTCTGGCTGACCGACCAAGGGGATTCCGCCAGCGCCGCCAGCCTTTATCACGACCCGTTCATCGCATCTGGGGAATATCAAATAATAAATGGTCTCGGCGATGAAGCCCGCCTCGATACCAGCGCTCTTTTTGATTATACAGTGGAAATGCGCTATGACAGATTCTACCTTTCGCTGATCGCTTCCAAGGAATATGACCCCGATTTCACCGAAGACCTGCTAATAGGTTTCGCTGAAAACAGTTGGAAGGCGATGATATACTTGGTGATGTTGGAAATTGATTCATCGGTCGCTCTCAGCTACTCCTTCGCTGAAGGTTCCGGCGTTACCGCATTCGACAGCAGTTATTATCAAAACTATGGAACCGTAATCAATCCCGATTGGGACCAAGGCTGCGATTTCACTTATCCCTTCTATATCGCTTCCGCCCAAGCAAACGATGGAATTGTCTTACAGCCGGGAATTGACGATGACGACCTGGTCAGAATCCGTTTCAATATCCTGCTGTCGGAACCGCCGGTTATCACAATGGGGAATATCGATTCAACGCTCGTTTTATCCGGCGGACACACCTGGCTGTCAGGGAATGGAAGCATCGGGAATATCAACTGGGTGGAAGGCGAAGACTTTGACCAATACTTGGATGTAATCCTTTCCACCGGAGGAGGAGCGCCCACAATCTCTCCCGGCGACACCATCTCTCCCGCCGGTATCTTCAATTCAACCGGCAAAGAGACAGAATCGTTTGCAGTGATTGAAGGGGATTTCGGCTTGGCGGGGGTGGAGGATAATTGGTCGCTGCCTTCTGAAATTCATATTTCTCCGCCTTATCCTAACCCCTTCAACAGCCAAACTGTTTTTACTTTACAACTACCCGGCATTCAAACGGTTGAATTGGAAGTGTTTAATCTGTTAGGGGAACTGGTCGATTATGGGACATATCAAGAAATATCCGGCGAATTTAATATGAAATGGGATTCGGGGAATTTGCCTTCGGGGCTTTATTTCGCGCAGATATCCACCAGCGGATTTCAGGAGATGTGGAAATTGGTTTTGATTAAGTGATAGTATAAGAATAATGAATCCAATAATTAACTACAAATGAACACGAATAAACACCAATTACATAGCTTTCGCTGGACCCAGGGGATTATATATTAACCCTTGAAAAATCGGTTATCTACTCTAATCAGCATGCTGTAAATATTGAACATACAGAAATACTTTAGCTTATGACAAACTGCTTCAATGTCATTGCCGCACCCTTCTGTCATTCCCGCGAAAGCGGGAATCC